>NZ_LMHH01000002.1:0-262500 GCF_001427865.1 Altererythrobacter sp. Root672 | reverse complement strand
AACGCAAGTTTTGGTGGGGGGCACAGGCCAGGGGGTAGCGACTGTTTAGCAAAAACACAGGACTCTGCTAAGTCGGCTTCAAGACGACGTATAGGGTCTGACGCCTGCCCGGTGCCGGAAGGTTAAGAGGAGGAGTGCAAGCTCCGAATTGAAGCCCCGGTAAACGGCGGCCGTAACTATAACGGTCCTAAGGTAGCGAAATTCCTTGTCGGGTAAGTTCCGACCTGCACGAATGGCGTAACGACTTCCCCACTGTCTCCAGGATATGCTCAGCGAAATTGAATTCTCCGTGAAGATGCGGAGTACCCGCGGTTAGACGGAAAGACCCCGTGCACCTTTACTGCAGCTTCAGAGTGGCAGTGGAAAACAACTGTGTAGAATAGGTGGGAGACTTTGAAGCCCTGGCGCCAGCTGGGGTGGAGTCAACCTGTGAAATACCACCCTGTTGTTTTTTACTGTCTAACCACGCACCGTTAGCCGGTGTTGGGACCCTCTGTGGCGGGTAGTTTGACTGGGGCGGTCGCCTCCTAAAGAGTAACGGAGGCGCGCGATGGTAGGCTCAGGCCGGTTGGAAACCGGCTGCGAGAGTGCAATGGCATAAGCCTGCCTGACTGCGAGACCGACAGGTCGAGCAGAGACGAAAGTCGGTCATAGTGATCCGGTGGTCCCTCGTGGAAGGGCCATCGCTCAACGGATAAAAGGTACGCCGGGGATAACAGGCTGATGATTCCCAAGAGCTCATATCGACGGAATCGTTTGGCACCTCGATGTCGGCTCATCACATCCTGGGGCTGGAGCAGGTCCCAAGGGTTTGGCTGTTCGCCAATTAAAGTGGTACGTGAGCTGGGTTCAGAACGTCGCGAGACAGTTTGGTCCCTATCTGCCGTGGGCGTCGATTGTTGAGAGGAGTTGCCCCTAGTACGAGAGGACCGGGGTGAACGTACCTCTGGTGTACCTGTCATTGCGCCAGCAGTGCCGCAGGGTAGCTATGTACGGACGGGATAACCGCTGAAAGCATCTAAGCGGGAAGCCTCCCTCGAGATTAGCAATCATAGAGTCGTGATAGACCATCACGTTGATAGGCCGGGTGTGGAAGCGCAGTAATGTGTGGAGCTAACCGGTCCTAATAACTCTGTTCATGCTTGAGAATTCCACCATCGACGACAGGCCTGCTAGGTCTTGTCCCGTGGAGGACGATCACAGCTGGATAAACGCCTCAACAAGCATCGATTAACCCGCACACGCCAGCTTCATTGCTTGGTGGCCATAGCGCCTGTGACCCACCCGATCCCATCTCGAACTCGGACGTGAAACCAGGCAGCGCCGATGGTACTAACGCTTAAGCGTTGGAAGAGTAGGACGTCGCCAGGCATTGTAGCTGACGTGCAGCGGAAGAACCCATTCATATGTCAAAGGGCTGTCCCTCCGGGGACGGCCCTTTTTCGCGTCTCTACAGAGTTCGCGAAAAGGGCCTTTGGCGCTCAAGCCGGAGGCTAAAAACGGTGCCGCGGGGTGGAGCAGTCCGGTAGCTCGTCAGGCTCATAACCTGAAGGTCGTTGGTTCAAATCCAACCCCCGCAACCACCAATACCCATTCCGCCCGATACCTTCGCAGGTCTCGGGCGTTTTTGCGTTCTGGGCGCAGCAAGACGTGTTTGGCGACGGATTTCCGCCACCGCACCCCGAGATCTCCGCTCCCGGTCGTGGTGTCTTCTTGCCTGTAGATGGCTGTCCAACGCGCAACGCTGGATGAGTTGTCATCAACCTAAGCGCCCGCGGTCCGAACTTCAGGCCAATGATAGTCCCCTTTTGCGCGGCCTTCTCTGTCGTGAGGTCGGTCCCACACGAATGAGGTCCACAGTTTAGCTAATCCATGCCCCGCGGACGTGGCCCGCGAAATGACGCCTAATTAGCGGTTTACGCCAGGCCCGGCGGCGCCTTGAATCCGCCGGTCACCTGCTCGGCCAACTCAGCGAAGCGGATCGGGGTCAGGTCTTCACCATAGGGACCGATGATCTGGATGCCGGCCGGCAAACCTTCGACCAGTCGGCCAGTCGGCATGACCGTTGCGGGAAGGTTGGCGACAGTCGCCAAGCCCTGCCAGGTGAAGTCGAGATAAGGCGCCGGCTGACCGTCGATCGTGATCCGTCGGAACAACTGATGCGAATGGACCCCGCTGCCTTCCGCCATGTGAGGAAAGGCGACAACCGGGACGGCCGGGCACAAGAGGACGTCATAGTCCGCGAAGTACTCCGCCCAGGCACGGAACAGATGTTCGCGCCTCTCCGCGAGGCCGAACCATTCGCCAAGCGTCGCCCGCATATAGCGCCCTAGCTTGGCGGCGATGCCGGTCTCGTCCTGGTCTGCAAGCTTTTCAAACGCTTCGGCCTCGTTGGGAGCCGGGGCGCCAACAATCGCAAACAGCGTCTGCAGGTAGATATCATGGCTGTCAGCCGGATCGACCGGCAGCTCTACGGCCGCCACATTCGCTCCCGTTTGCCGCAAGTCCGCGATGAACGCCTCAAGCGCGTTGCGATAGGCAGTGTCTACCCGATAGGCACCGTCTCCCATCCACACACCAACCCGGAAGCCTTCGATCTGTTCGTGCCTTGGGGCACGCAGGCGGTTGGTTGAGAGAACCGACATGAGCTTGGCGAGATCGGCGCCGCTACGGGCTAGCGGCCCGGCGACACCCAGTTCGGGCTGATGAAACATGCCCGGCGGCGGTGGAATGTGGCCACGCAGGGGGACGGCAGCGTAAGTCGGCTTGTGCCCGAAAACGCCGCAGAAATGCGCCGGGATTCGGATCGAGCCACCTATGTCGCTGCCCAGTTCGAACGCGGTAAAGCCCGCCGCCACAGCTGCGGCCGCGCCTCCCGAAGATCCGCCGACGGTACGCTCGGGGTTCCAGGGATTGCGGCTAAGGCCGTAGATCGGATTGAACGACTGCCAGTCGCTCGCTCCGGCGGGCAGGTTGGTCTTGCCAAAGATCACGGCGCCGGCTTCCCGCAGCAAGGTAACGGCGTCAGCGTCCCGTTTTGGTCGATGGTCGCGCAGATGTTCGAGCCCGCAAGTGGCCGGCATCCCGGTGACTTCAAACGAATCCTTCACGGTGATCGGCAGTCCCGCCAACGGGCCGAGCAATTCGCCACGGGCGCGACGGCGATCGACTTCCTCTGCATCCGTCCGCGCCCGATCGAGATCGAACGCGACGACCAGATTGTAGACGGGGTTGAAGCGCTCGATCCCCTCCAGGTAGGAATCCAGCAACTCGACCGCGCTGATCTGCTTGCTTTGCAGCAGTCCTAGCTGACTCGTGGCGGTTTCGAAGTTGATCATGCGTAGGCCTACTTCCTGAAGCCGGCAGCTTGAGTGTTCACCCGATAGATCGTCATCGCCACATTGCGCACGCCCTCAGGTGTGGCCCAGGCGGTGCCGTCCGGCGTAACCGCGCCCATTGCGCCGACGTAGAGCGTCTTCTTGTCCGGACCCGCGAAGGCTGCGGTAATTGCCCGCCGCGGCACGGGAATTATGCCGAGCTTCTGGCCCGCCTTATCGAACACATAGAGTCCGGCATCGGCTGTGACATAGAGCCTGCCCTCAGCATCGACCGCGAGCCCATCACCGCCGAAGCCGCCCTGCGGTTCACTATCCAACGTTGCGAAATCGCGGCGATTGGACGGAGTTCCATCCGTCCCCACGTCAAACGCGATGACCGTACCCCTGTTGGTGACGTAGAGCGTCTTGCCATCCGGGCTGACCACCAGGCCGTTGGTGAACAAGCCACCGCCTTCGGCCACGGCGTTGACCGAGCCGTCGGCCTTGACGTGATAGATCCCGCCCTGGGTGTAATAAGCGCCGCCATGTCCGTCGGCCGCGACATCGTTGAGCCGGCCGAGCGTCTTGCCATCGGCAAAGGCGCTGGCGAGCACTTTGCGCTCGGGCGTTAGCTGGACCACGCGGGTGGCTTCGGCGCAGCCTGGAAGCTTCAGGCCGGGATCGGTGCACGTCCGCTCGACCGTAAACAGGCGTCCCTGGCCATCGACCGACACGGCGCCCGCGCCGGAGATGTACGGATAAAGAACCCATTCCTTACCGTCGGGCCACAGCTTGCGGATCGAGTTGCTCTGCTCCTGCGCGAACAGCAGGGCGCCGTCCGCGGAGCCGACCATGCCGTCTGCGGTCATCGGCCCGGACCACGCCCTGTCCCACTGAGCATCACCCGAGATGACCCCGGCGATCGCCGGGATGTCCGCCGCTTTCTCGCCCGGAAGCAGCGCCTGCGCCGAAGCCGGAACAGCGAGCGCCATTCCCAGCATCAGTCCGGATACGATTGTCCCCTTCATCAGTGCTGCCCCTCCGGATGTGCCGGTTCGATGGTATTGATCTGGCCATCGAAGCCGGTGCGGTCGTTGTCGAAATCGATCTGGATCATACGATCGAACCCTTCGTCACGGACGTAAGTGAGCCGTGACTTCCAGGGCCCCGTCAGCGTCGTGGGGTCCTCGATGGTGACTTCGGAGACCAGGCGATCGCCATCCATCCGGATGCGTTCGAGATAGTGCGCCTCCTCAGACAGCGGAGGCGCCGTGTGGAAATAGATGTTTGGATTCTTCACCGCCTTGGTCTCGATAACCAGGGTGTCGCCTTCCCAATGACCGATCGAAGTTCCCCACACAGTCGGCCACAGATCCTCCGCGGCCGGCATGGCGCGGCCATCGGTGTAGATGTGGCGGACGTCGCCGTAGGGGCTGATGATCAGCGTCTCTTCGGGGGTGATGAGGAATTGCAGCGGAGCGGCGGAGTCCATCATCATCGGATAACCCCAGCCCATCGCCTTGCGGCCGGGAGCGATTCTCATCCGCTCGGCCATGCGGGCCTTGCCTTCATCGTTCCACGGTGCGCCGAAGCCGCTCAGGGTCATGACCGGAACGGCCGGCGCTTTGCCGGTTTCGCGCATTTCGATTGAGGCGGGCGCAATCCCGCCGATGGTCGTTCCGGCCTGGCCTTCACCGACCCAGTAGCCCGACCAATAAGGAAGCTTGGCAAATGCCTCGGACCGTTGCGCCTTGTCTTGAGCGAACGAGGGACCGGCCAAGGCGAGCGAAGCGGCGCCGATTGCCACGACGAGCCCCAGCCTCACGCGGGCTTCCCGATCGGCTTGCCGTCAGCGCCGATCACCTCGAGCACGACACCGCCGGGCATGCCGTTGCGCAGCGGGTGGACTGTGATGGAAACCTTGGCCCCTGCCTTCAGCGAGGAAGGCCGCCAACCGCGAGCATAGAGATACATCGGCGCACCCATCTCCATGCTCCATTCGACGTCCTTTCCGGAAGCGTCCTTGGAGATCATCTGGATGTAAGCGTGGGGATTGGTCCACTGGAACTCGGTGACCGTTCCGCTGACCGTGACTTTTTTCTGGTTATCAAACATCGCCATGCTGTGATGGGCCTGCGCCCCAACACTAGCCAGCGACACGGCCAGGGCAGCCGCCCAGGCGAGACGAAGCCGCATATTCCTTCTCCCAGGCTCTTCCGGCCTTCGAGCCATGATGACACCTGCAAATGCATCCGTCATCAGGGGAAATTGACGAAGTCTCTTTTGGGTTGCGGCCTAAGAAGCTGGAGTCATAGCCAAACTCTTTGCTAGACTGGCGGCACCCCCCTTTCCGAAGCGAGTGCGCCATGTCCGAGACACTCAAGCACGCGATCATCGTTTGCCATCCCGCCGAACAGAGCTTCACCATGACGGTCGCCGACCGTTACGCGGAGACTGTCCGCGCCTCGGGGCACGAAGTGGTGGTCCGCGATCTCTACCGCCTGGGGTTCGATCCCGTACTGCAGGATGAGGAACGTCACGGCACACCGCGGGCCGATGTTGAGGCGGAGTGGGCGGCTCTCGGCAAAGTCGATGTGTTCGTGCTCGTCTATCCGATCTGGTTCGGCGCGCCGCCCGCGATGCTCAAGGGCTATATCGACAGGGTGTTCGGCGCCGGGCGCCAGCTGGGAAATGACGGCAGCGGCGGGGCCGCCAGCCTGCTGGTGGGGAAACGGCTCGTGTCGCTCACTTCCTCCGGCAGCCTGAAAGCCTGGCTAAGCGAGAAGGGCGTGTTCGGCTCCTTGCGTACGGTGTTCGACCGATATCTGGTCGATGTGTTCGGTTTCGCCGAAACTGCGCGCTATCACTTCGACGGCGTCGGCCCGGACATGGAGGAGAAGGACGTTCGTTTCCATCTCGCCGAGGTCGAGAAGGCCGCCAAGGAAGTGATGAGTCGTCTCTCTCCGAACTGGGAACCCTATAAACCGGTACGATAAGGCGACTAGCCTGAGCAGGAGGACTGAGTTGGGCGAAACCCGCATCGAAACCGACACCATGGGCGAGATCGCCGTTCCCGCAGATAAGCTGTGGGGCGCGCAAACCCAGCGGTCGCTCGAGAACTTCCGCATCGGCGGGGAGCGGATGCCGTTGCCGGTGATCCATGCGCTCGGCACGGTTAAGCGCGCTGCGGCGCTTAGCAACCGCAAGCTCGGCCTGCTCGACCCAAAGCTGGCCGAGGCGATCGTCGTTGCCGCTGACGAGGTGATCGCGGGCAGGCATGATGATGAATTCCCACTAGTCGTCTGGCAGACCGGTTCGGGCACCCAGAGCAACATGAATGCCAACGAGGTCATCGCCAACCGGGCGAACCTCCTGCTCGGCGGCCACGTCGGGACCAAGTCGCCGGTTCACCCGAACGACCACGTCAACATGAGCCAGTCGTCGAACGACACGATCCCGACGGCGATCCATATTGCCGCTGCTGTCACACTCACGGCCGACCTCTTGCCGGCGTTGCGCCGCATGGCAGACCAGCTCGAAGCCAAGGCCAAGGCCTGGGCGAGCATCGTCAAGATCGGCCGGACCCACACCCAGGACGCGACGCCGCTCACTTTGGGGCAGGAGGTTTCCGGCTATGCCCGGCAGGTTCGCGTGGGGATCGAGCGGATCGAACAGACGCTCCCGGGACTCTATGAGCTAGCCCAGGGCGGCACGGCCGTTGGTACCGGGCTCAACGCCCCAAAGGGTTTCGCCGAGGCCGTGGCAGCTGAGATCGCCGAGGCGACAGGGCTGCCCTTCGTCACCGCGCCCAACAAGTTCGAGGCACTCGCGGGGCAGGACGCCCTGCTGTTCACCCACGGCGCGCTCAACACACTCGCGGCGAGCCTCTACAAGATCGCCAACGACATCCGCCTGCTTGGCTCAGGGCCGCGAGCCGGTCTCGGCGAGCTGGCACTACCGGAGAACGAGCCCGGCTCCTCAATCATGCCCGGCAAGGTCAACCCGACCCAGTGCGAGGCCCTGACCCAGGTCTGCGCGCAAGTGTTCGGTAATCACACCACGGTGACGTTCGCGGACAGCCAGGGTCACTTCGAGCTTAACGTCTACCGGCCCGTCGTCGCCCACAATGTGATCCAGTCTGTCCGCCTGCTCGCAGAGGCCTCGGACAGCTTCACCACCAACCTGCTTGCCGGCCTGGAACCGCGGCTCGACAACATTGCACAGGGTGTCGAACGCTCGCTGATGCTGGTCACCGCGCTCGCGCCGGCCATCGGTTATGACAAGGCAGCGGCCATCGCCAAGCAGGCCCACAAAAGCGGCGTGACCTTGCGCGAGGCGGCCGTGGCCAGCGGTTATGTCACCGCCGAGGATTACGACCGGCTGGTACGGCCGGAGGACATGCTCGGGCCGGAGTGATCCGGCCGCTAGCTGATTACTCCGGCAACTGCATCTTGAGCTGCGCCACCGCATTGGAGAGGTAGTCGCGCATCAGCCGCAGCCCTTTGGGCGTGAGCTCGATCAGGATCAGGCGCTTGTCGTCCTTGGCCGTGCAGCGGCGCAGGATGTTCTCGTCGCACAGCCGTTCGATGTGCCGCAGGCCCGTGGAGTGAGGCACATCGGCGCCCAGGCACAGGCCCGTGGTCGAGACCCGCTTCCCTTTGACCCGCTGGATGAACAGGTCGAGCAGCATGTCCCATGCCGGCTCGCCGAACAGCGTCGGATCGAACTGGTTCGCGCGCTGGAACCTCAAGCGATAGATTGATGCCGCCGCGATCGCGAGCTCTTCATCGTTGAAGCTCGGCGCGATCTCAGGCTCGACGATTGAACCCGTGCACGCCTCGATATCGGCCACGCGACGCGCCAATCCGCGGACTAACTCACAGACTTCCTTGAATTCTGCCGGTAGCGGCAGTGAGGCTTGCGAACCCAAAACCCTTGCCCTTTATTCGAACATTTTGGTGCATCGTACTCAGGATTTATACTTAGCCAAGTCAAGTGTGTGGATACTAACCACCTTACCAACAGAATACCGATCAACTGTAACAAAGGTGGCACGGCCCGCCGCGGTCAGGAACCACCTCACCCCTCCATGCGCTTTTGCTCCGCAATCAGGAGGCACAGCACATGCCCGCACGCGCCTATTGGCAGGGTCAAATTCGTCTCGCGCTCGTGTCGATTCCGGTGGAGGTCTACGCCGCGACCAAATCCGGCGCGACGATCGCCTTTCACCAGATTCACGAGCCCAGCGGAAAGCGAATCAACTACGAGAAAGTGGTCCAGGGAGTCGGCCCGGTCGACCGTGATGAGATCGTCAAAGGGTACGAGGTGTCCAAGGGCAACTATGTCCTGCTGGAGGACGACGAGATCGAGGCGGCCAAGGTTGAAAGCCGCAAGACGCTCGACCTGGTGCAGTTCGTCGATGCCGGTGAGATCGACGTGTTCTACTTCGAGAAGCCCTATTACGTCGTGCCGGCGGACGACCTCGCCGAAGAGGCGTTCATCGTCCTGCGAGAGGCGTTGCGGAAAGCGAACAAGGTCGGCATCGGGCAGATCTCTGTCCGCGGCCGCGAGCAGCTCGTCTCGCTCAAGCCCTGCGGTAAAGGCCTGGTGCTGGAGACCTTGCGCTACGAAGACGAGGTGCGGCAGGCTCAAGGCTACTTCAAGGCCATCGGCAATGAGAAGCCGAGCAAGGACCTGCTCGATCTTGCCACGACCTTGATCGACCAACGCAGCGCTCCGTTCGACGCTGGCGAGTTCCATGACCGCTATGTCGATGCGCTGAAGACGCTGATCGCCAAGAAGCAGAAGGCCAAGGGCAAGAAGATCCTCGAAGATGTCGAGGAGCCCGAGGTTGCGCGCGGTTCCAACGTGATCGACCTTATGGCGGCGCTCAAGAAGTCGGTCGGGAGCGAGAAGGCCCCGGCGAAGAAGCCGGCCGCGAAGAAGGCTGCACCAGCGAAGAAGCGGGCGTGATTGGTCCTTCGACAGGCTCAGGACGAACGGGCCTCTTCCCCATTTGGCCCTTTCCCCCATCCGTTCGTGCTGAGCTTGTCGAAGCACGCTTGCCCCAGAGCCCGAACCCATGGAGCTAAATCCGCCGATCCTCGTCCACTGGATCGACTATGATCTGCTGACACGACTCGGAGCGGCCGCTGTCCTGGGCTTGCTGCTGGGGCTCGACCGCGAGTTTCGTGGGCGAGCGGCTGGGCTGCGCACACACGGCCTGATCTGCTTTTCGGCCGCGGCGATGACGGTGTCGATGATCTCGCTCTACTATCAGCTCGATACCGCCCGACTCGACGCGCTGCGTATCTTTGAGGCCACCGGCGCCTTCATCGGCATCGTCGGCGCCGGGCTGATCGTGTTCAGCAAGGGCCGGGTGAAAAACCTGACCACGGCGGCCCACCTTTGGCTGACCGCTGTGATCGGCGTGGCCTGCGGCGCGGGGCAGTGGCCGTTGGTGCTGATCGGTTCGGCGATATCGATCCTGATGCTGACGGTCCTGGGCCTGGTCGAGCGGCGCTATTTCCCCGACGAGGACTACACCCAGTGAGCGGACGGGACCCACTCGCGGAGTACAATCGCAAGCGGGACTTCGCCAAGACTGCCGAACCCGCCGGCAAGCGCGCCAGCAGCGAGGGCGGCAATCGTTTCATCGTCCAGAAGCACGAGGCGACGCGACTGCACTGGGACTTCCGGCTCGAAGCGGACGGAGTGCTCAAGTCCTGGGCGGTGACCAAGGGTCCGTCTCCCGACCCCGAGATCAAACGGCTGGCGGTACGGACCGAGGACCACCCGATGGCCTATGCTGACTTCGAAGGCGTGATCCCGAAGGGCGAGTACGGCGGCGGCAGTGTCATGCTGTGGGACCGCGGCACCTGGGCGCCGGTCGAGGGCAAGAGTTGGAAGGATATCGACAAAGGCCACTTGCATTTCACCCTCGAAGGCGAGCGGATGAAAGGCGAATGGCTGCTGATCCGCCTCAAGCCCCGACCCGGTGAAAAGCGCGAGAACTGGCTGCTGCGCAAGCTGGAGGACCAATATGCCGAGGAAGGCGATCCACTGGTCCAGCGCTGCCTGACCAGCGTGCTGACCGGCCGCTCGATGGCGGAGATCGCCGCCGATACCAAGGGCGCCTATTCGCTCAAGGGCAAGAAGGGCGATGCCTTCGCCGCGGAGATGACCAAGGCGGCGAAACGCAACCAGGCGCAGGCCAAGACGCGCAAGTCTCCGGCACGGCCGCCCAAATTTCGCGTACCGCAACTCGCGACCTTGGTTGATGCCGTACCTGCGGGAAACGGCTGGATGCACGAGATAAAATTCGACGGCTACCGCGCGCTGGTTGCTGCGTCCGGAGCAGACGTGCACGTCTATACGCGCTCGGGGCTGGACTGGACCGAAAAGTTCGCCCCACTCGTCGAACGGCTTCAGGCGCTCGATCTCCCACCCTGTCTGATCGACGGCGAGATCGTCGCTTACGGCAAAGACGGGAACCCGGACTTCTCCGCGTTGCAGGCGGTCCTCAAGCGCGGCCACGGCTCGGAGAAGGTGGGTGACGGTCTTGCGCTCCACGCTTTCGACCTGCTCGAACTCGATGGCCGCGATCTGACGCAGTTGCCGAACATCGAGCGCAAGGAACGGCTCGAAGCGCTGCTCGCCGGGGTGGAGCCGCCGATCCATGTTGCCGACCACGTGATCGGGGCGGGCGAGAAGCTGCTCAAGGCCCTGTGCGAGGCAGGGCAAGAGGGGATCATCTCCAAGACGATCGATGGCCGCTATCGCTCGGCCCGCACGCGCAACTGGCTCAAGGTCAAGTGCACCCGGCGGCAGGAGTTCGTGGTGATCGGCTGGAAGAAGTCGAGCGCCAAGGGGCGTCCGTTCTCCTCGCTGTTGCTGGCGCAGCACGAGAAGGGCAAGCTCGTCTACAAGGGCAATGTCGGCACTGGCTTCGACAGCGACACCCTGGGCGACCTTGCCGCGCGAATGGCCAAGCTTGAACGCAAGACGGCGCCGGCGGAAGTTGGAAGGGTGGAAAGCCGGGGCGTGACCTGGCTCGAACCCAAGCTCGTAGCCGAGATCGCCTTCGCCGAGTTCACCGCTGACGGCAACGTCCGCCACGGCAGCTTCCTCGGCCTGCGCGGGGACAAGAAAGCGAGGGAAGTCGTGCCTGAAAAGCCCGTGAAAGCGCCGGAGACTGAAACGGTAAAGATCACCAATCGCGACAGGGTGATCTTTGACGAAGGCGGGCAGACCAAGGGGCAACTCGCCGACTACTACGAGGCCGTCGCTGGCCTCATGCTACCATGGGCTGCGGGTCGCCCGGTCAGCCTGGTCCGCTGTCCGCAGGGCCGGGCGAAGAAGTGCTTTTTCCAGAAACATGATTCCGGGTCGTTCGGCCCGCACGTCCATCACGTGCCGATCACCGAGAAGGATGGCGGCACAGAGGACTATCTCTACATTGAGGACGCTCCCGGCATTCTCGCTTGCGTGCAGATGGGTACGATCGAATTCCACGGCTGGGGCAGCAAGGCGACCGATGTGGAGGCGCCCGACCGCATGGTGTTCGATCTCGATCCGGACGAAGGGTTGGACTTCGCCGACGTGAAGCGGGCCGCCAAGGACATCCACGACCGGCTGGCCGACGTCGGCCTCACCAGCTTCGCCATGCTGTCAGGCGGCAAGGGGGTACACGTGGTGGTGCCGTTGACGCCGGGTCATTCGTGGGACGCGCATAAGGACTTCTCGAAGCGCTTCGCCGAAGCCTTGAGCCTGGCCGAACCCGAGCGCTTCGTGGCGACGATGAGCAAGGCCAAGCGCAAGGGGAAGATCTTCATCGACTACTTGCGCAACCAGCGCGGCAGTACAGCGGTGCTGCCCTATTCGGCTCGCGCGAGGGCTGGGGCGCCAGTCGCGGCGCCGATTGCCTGGGACGAGCTCAAGGATATGCCGAGCGCCCATGTCTTCTCGATCGACGATGCGAAGAAGCTGATCGAACGAGCCGAGGGCAAGGCCCTTGCCGGCTGGGGCTTCGCCGAGCAGGAACTGCCGGACTTGTAGGAGATCAAATCCTCCCCGAGCTTGCTCGGGGAGGGGGACCGTCCGCGAAGCGGATGGTGGAGGGGCTTTTGCGTTTGGCCGCCTACCCCTCCGTCACGCACCTGCGGTGCGCGCCACCTCCCCGAGACGAGCTCGGGGAGGATTAGAACCAAGCTTAGCTCCCAGGCGTGACGCGCAGGATCGCCCCAGCAGTCTCGTCAGTCAGGATGTAGAGCGAACCGTCAGGCGCCACCCGCACGTCGCGCAGGCGCTGACCGAGGTTGGAAAGCAGCTCTTCCTTCCACACCACGTGGCCATCGGGCGAAAGCCTGAAGTGCACCAGCGAGCGGTTCATCGCTGCAAGCAACATGTCGCCCTGCCACTGCGGGAACGACGCCCCGCGATAGATGGCGAGGTTGCCGGGATTGCCCGAGGGCGGTCCGAAGGCCCACACCGGATCGGTCATGCCCTCGACATTGCGAGTGCCCTTCTTCGCCGGCTCGGCGTTGTAGTGGAACCCCTGGGTGACATCCATCCAGCCGTAGTTGCCGCCGCGCTGGATCAGGTTGACCTCGTCGCCGCCACGCGGGCCAAACTCGGTCTCCCACAGCCGGCCGGTGGCGGTGTCGAAGTAGAGGCCGGTCGGGTTGCGGTGGCCAGTCGACCAGGTCTCCGGCTTGGCGCCCGGCTGGCTAGCGAAGGGGTTATCCTTTGCCGGGCTGCCATCGAGATTGAGGCGCAGGATCTTGCCGAAGTGGTTGGAGGGGTCCTGCACCTTCTCGCCGAAGTTGCGATCGCCGCTGGTGACGAACAGGTGGCCTTCGTTGTCGATCGCCATGCGGCCACCGAAGCTGCCGAAAGCCGGGCCCTGGCCGCAGCACTTGGGCGGCAGTGGCGGCTTGCCGTACCAGGCGTCGGCCACGAAGATGTCCTTCACCTCGGTCAGCTTGTAGGCGCCGTCCCACTTCGCGCGCATCACTGCCAGCGTCGAATTGACGTTGGGCGCTGGGTTGGCGCCCTCGGCCGGATCGGCCTTGCTGTAAGCGAGGTAGATGATCCGGTTGCTGGCGAAGTTCGGGTCGAGCACGATGTCGGTCAGCCCGGCGATGCCCGGAGCGAAGATCGCCGGCAGGCCTTCGATCGGCTTGGGATCGAGCACGCCGTTGCGGACGATCCTCAGGCGGCCGGGCCGCTCAGTGACCAGCATCCCGCCATCGGGCAGGAAGGCAAGCGCCCACGGGTGATCGAGGCCCTTGGTCACGACTTCGACATGCAGCTTGGCGTCGGCGCCCTGCACGTCCCATGGGCCGTCACCCAAAGCCGGCGTCGGCGGCGGGCCCGCAGGCCTTGCCGCTGCCGGGGCTGCCGCAGGGGCCGGCGCATTCTGCGCCGAAACGACGGTCCCCGACGCGGCCAGCACCATGCACACGGCCGTCAACGCAAGCTTCTTCATGAACGATCCTCCCAGACCCTGATTCCGTTTATCGGCAGCTTCTCTAGGCGGACACCTCACCGCGCACAATCAGGCCCGGTGATTAGCTGCGCGTCGCTTTCGCTTGCCCCCGGTCCGGCGCAAGCTACCATGGCTGCCACGGACGATTTCGGGGGAGTGAAGTCCATGTACGCAGTCATCGGTGCCCTGGTCTTTGTCATGCTCGTCTTCCTGATGATGGGCGTGCGCGTTGTCCGTCAGGGATACGTCTACACGGTCGAGCGCCTCGGCAAGTTCACCCTCTCGGCCGAGCCGGGCCTGCACCTGATCGTGCCGTTCGTCGATCGCGTCGGCCAGAAGGTCAACATGATGGAGCAAGTGCTCGACATCCCCGGTCAGGAAATCATCACCCGCGACAACGCCATGGTCGGCGTCGATGCGGTGGTGTTCTTCCAGGTCCTCGATGCGGGCAAGGCAGCTTACGAGGTGCACAACCTCTACGCCGCGATCATGGCCATCGTGACCACCAACTTGCGCACCGTGATGGGCTCGATGGACCTCGACGAGACGCTGTCCAAGCGCGACGAGATCAACGCCCGCCTGCTCGGCGTGGTCGATCACGCCACCAGCCCCTGGGGCGTCAAGATCACCCGCGTCGAGATCAAGGACATCCGCCCGCCGATCGACATCTCCGAAGCCATGGCGCGGCAGATGAAGGCGGAACGTTTGAAGCGTGCCGAGATCCTCGAAGCCGAAGGCGAACGCGCCAGCCGCATCCTGCGCGCCGAGGGCGAGAAGCAGTCGGCCATCCTCTCGGCAGAGGGCAAGAAGGAAGCCGCGTTCCGTGACGCCGAGGCCCGCGAGCGCGCGGCCGAGGCCGAAGCGCGGGCGACTGAAGTCGTGTCCCAGGCGATCTCGCAATCGGGCAACCAGGCGATCAACTACTTCATCGCCCAGGAGTATACGAAAGCGATCGGCAAGTTCGCCACCAGCCCCAACGCCAAGACCATCCTGTTCCCGATCGAAGCCACCCAGCTCATCGGCACCCTCGGCGGGATCGGCGAGATGGCGCGCGAGATACTCGGCGATGGGCGCAAAGGCGATGTCACAACCCCGCTCGAGCTACCCAAGGGAGCGCCGCGCACCGCCGTCCCGCGCACAAGAGGCGAGGGGGAGGAGTAAGCGTTGATGGACTGGCTCAATGGCCTCGAAGCGCATTGGGTCTGGCTGACCCTGGGGCTGTTGCTCGCCGGCCTCGAGATGCTGGTGCCGGGCGTCTATCTCATCTGGCTGGCCGTCGCTGCGATCATCACCGGCGTGATGACGGTCGGGCTCGACCTGTCATTCCCGATGCAGGTGGTCGACTTCGTGTTCCTGTCCCTGATCGTTGCCTTCTCCGCCAAGCGGTTCCTCGGCCAGAAGCCGATCGAGAGCTCCGATCCGCTGATGAACCGTCGCGGTGCGCGGATGGTCGGGGAGACCGCCTTGGTGGTCGAGGCGATCGAGCACGGCAGCGGCCGGGTAAAACTCGGCGACAGCGAATGGATCGCCCGCGGCCCCGACACAGCCAAGGGCGAGCGGGTGCGAATCCGCGGCACCGAAGGGTCGATGCTGCTGGTCGAACCGGTGAACCTGCTAGGCGACGAGAGCACCCAAGGGGCGAACTAGCCTCAGGCCAGCTCGTTCTTCGTCCCGAAGCGGCCGTGCTTGCGGTAGCGCATCATCCAGCGGTCGAGGAACAGCCCCAACGGCTTGGGCTGCACACCCAGCTTGTCGCAGCCCGGGAACTGCCCCGACGCCACGTTGCCGCGCTTGAGCAGCTTCCATTGGTCGGAATTCATCGGCGAGCCGGGCAGCACTGCGAACAGCGAAGCGAGCGCATCGGGCATGTGGAAGAAGGCGCGCTCGCGGCCCTGGGCCTTGGCGATTCTCCGATGCAGATCTTCGACCGTCAGCACTTCGGGCCCTGCGATCTCGTAAGTCTTGCCACCATGGCTGCCGGGGTCGGCCAGCGCGTTCACGATCGCTTCGGCCGCATCGTCCACGAACAGCGGCTGAAGCCGAGATTCGGCGCCAAATACCGGCAGGGCGGGGAGCGCGGCAATCAGCCCGGCGAACAGGCTCACGAACTTGTCTTCATCGCCGAAGAGGACCGAGGGGCGCACGATCGTCGCCTTGGGGAAAGCCTCGCGCACCAACTGCTCGCCTTCGCCCTTGGACGAGGCGTAGCCGCTGTCCGAAGCCGGGTCAGCGCCGAGTGCAGAGATGTCGACGAATGCCTTGGCACCGTTGGCCGCCGCCGACTTCGCGGCTTCTCCAGCACCTTCGGCCTGAAGTTCGAACTGCCCGTCGCCGAATGTGCCGACGAGGTAGACGACCGCGTCGGCGCCGTGTGTGGCCGCCTCGATACTGCGCTTGTCACGGACATTGGCGCGCATGAACTGGATCTGCCCGAGATTGGCGAGCGCGCGCAGATGATAGGCCTGCTCCGGGTTCCGCTCGGCGATCCTGACGCGGGCGCCGCGGCGCAGCAGCACCTCGGCGACATGCGAGCCGAGGAAGCCTCCGCCGCCGATCAGCACCACGATTTTGTCTTCGAGCGAATCCACTTGCGCCATTGCCTGTTTCCAACCCGGCCGGCGTGTCGCCGGTTCCTATAAAGCTCTCGCGCGGCCCATGCCGCATGCCGGCGAGCCTCGCAAGCCGCACTGGGCCGCATCGCGGCGATTGACAACGCCCCCTCCCCTTCGCTAGTGGCCCGCGCCTACCCGCCGCCGGCCTAAGACGACCGCGCGGCCCGTGCCCAGATGGCGGAATTGGTAGACGCACCAGCTTCAGGTGCTGGCGCTCGCAAGGGCGTGGAGGTTCGAGTCCTCTTCTGGGCACCATTTTCTGCGGCGTGATCGCCGCCCTTCCGGGCCAAATCTCCGCCCTCGCGCGATTTTTGCGCACGGCCTCACTTGCCAAACGCGGTCAATCGGACAAGCATGGCGTCAAAGCGGCGGGAAGCCGTTGGGGAGGTTGGGCTGTGAAGGACGAGAACGCCGTTTCGGCGGCCGCATCGGGTGATTCCACGAACGGAACGCAATTGAATCGGCGCCTTTTTCTGGGTGCGGCGACTGTTGGGACGGGCGCGGCGCTTTCGGGGCTGACGATGGCGGTTCCGGCCATGGCGCAGAGCGCGGCATCCGTGGCACCTCAGGTCGACTTTCCCGATGGACGCCAGGCGTTTGGCGGCGGCGGCAGCGCTGGCGGGGCGGTGAACCGGGCGGAAATCGACCTTTACGATTGCGAAGTCGAAGGCGCCTGGCCGAAGGACCTCGACGGGGTGTTCTATCGCGTCGGGCCCGATCCGCAGTACCCGAAGGATCCGAAGTACGCCTCCGACATCGTGTTCGATGGCGAGGGGCACGTCAGCATGTTCCGCATCAAGGACGGGCATGTCGACTATCGCACGCGCTACGTCCGCAACCAGCGTTGGAAAGCGCAGCATGAGGCGCGGCGCTCGCTGTTCGGGATGTACCGCAATCCCCTGACCGACGACCCGAGCGTCAAGGACCTCAGCCGTGGCACTGCGAACACGCAGCTGTTCCTGCATCACGGCAAACTGCTGGTGTTCAAGGAGGACAGCCCGCCGGTCTACATGGACCCGCTGACGCTGGAGACGCTCGACGATTACTACACGTTCGGCGGCAAGCTCGCGAGCCAGACCCACACCGCGCACCCGAAGATCGACCCGCTGACCGGCGAGTACATCGGCTTCGGCTACGAGGCGAACGGGTTTCTCTCAAAGGACATCTTCGTCTTTTCGGCCGACCGCAACGGCGAGGTGAACTGGAGCACCACAGTGCAGGCGCCCTATGCCGGGATGATGCACGACTTCGCGGTCACCCAGACCCATATCGTGCTCTACCTGACGAACATGGTTGCCGACGCGAACCGCATCCAAGCGGGCGGGGTGCACTTCTCCTACAATTCGCAGGCGCCCTGTTACCTCGGCGTCATGCGCCGTGGCGGCGACGGCAAGGATCTCCGGTGGTTCAGGGGGCCGAACCTGTTCTGCACTCACGTCATGGGCGGCTGGTCCGATGGCGACAAGATCACCGTCGACTGGGATGGGGGCGAGGGCAACCAGTTCCCGTTCTTCCCGAGCCTGCACGAACCGTTCGATCCGGCGAAATCGCGCGGGCTGATCCGGCGCTTCACCGTCGACCTGTCGAGCCGAACCAACGATCGCTTCCAGAGCGAGACGCTATTCCCGCAAGTCAGCGGTGTGCTCTCGCGGCAGGACGACCGGTTCCACACGCTGCCCTACCGCTACGGCTACCTCAACAGCCCAGGACCCGGCGGCGGGTGGTCGATCATCGATCATCAGGAGAAGACGGTGCAGGTCGCCTCGGTGCCCGACTACTCGCTGTCCGAAATGACCTTCGTTCCGCGCAAGAAGGATGCGCCAGAGGGCGACGGTTATCTGATCGGGATCGGCAGCAGCATGAAAGAAGGCGGCCGCTCGGACCTGATCCTGATCGACACCAAGGACGTTGCCGCCGGCCCGGTCGCCCGGGTGAGGATGCCGTTCCCGGTCGTCGGCCAGGTCCATGGGTTCTGGGCCGACGCGAGCCAGATTCCCGGCCTGTCCCACGCCTAAGCCGAACGACGCGTGGCCGGTCTCCTGAGGTTTCTGCTGGCGGTCGCCGCGCTCGTCCTGGGGCTGGGCGCCACGCCTGCGCTTGCGCAGGAGGGGAAACGCATCGCGATCAGCTTCGACGACGCGCCGCGCCATCCGGGTGGCTTCATGACACCGGACCAGCGGACGGCCGCGCTCATCGCCGGGCTGGCCGAGGCTGGGGTCGAGCAGGCGGGGTTCTTCATCACGACCGGCAACCTCGAGACCGATTTCGGCAAGGGCGGAGAGGAGCGGATCCGGGCCTATGTCGCGGCCGGGCATGTGATTGGCAATCACTCCCACAGCCATACCTGGCTCTCGCAGAACAGCGCGGCGGACTACATCGCCGACCTCGACCGGGCAGAGGCCTGGCTTGCCGGGAAGCCGGGCAAACGGCCGTGGTATCGCTTTCTCTATCTCGACGAGGGACGCGACTTGGCGCGGCGCGATGCCTTGCGCGCGGCGCTCCGCGAGCGCGGGCTGATGAATGCCTATGTGACGATCGACGACTACGACTGGGCGATCGACGACCTTGCCCGCAAAGCGGTCGAGGCGAAGCGGCCGATCGATAAGGACGCCCTGCGCGATCTCTATGTCGAGACGATCGTCGGAACGGCGGACTTCTATGATGCGATGGCTCGCGAGACTCTGGGCCGCCAGCCTGCCCATGTCCTGCTGCTGCACGAGACCGACATCGCGGGACTGTTCATCGTCAACCTGATCAAGGGCCTGCGCGCGGCCGGCTGGACCATCGTGACTATGGATGAAGCCTATGCAGACCCGATCGCGCGGAGCGAGCCGGACACGCTTTACCTGGGCGGCGGACGACTGGCGGCTCTGGCCAATATCGCGGGGAAGAACCCGCAGAGCCTGGTCTATGAAAGGACGAACGAGGCGGTGCTTGAGAAGTTGTTCGAGGAACGGGTGATCGTGCGGGGGAGCCGGTAGTGCGGGCACAGCTGGTGAGGCAGGCGATTGGTCTTGCCTTGGGTCTTGGCCTCATCGCCGCCGTCCTGCCGGTTGCGGCGCAGGAAAGCGGTCCCGCGCGGGTCGATCATGCGCGCTTGCTCGATGCTGACCGCAATGCCGGGCAGTGGATGAGCAACGGGCGCACTTATGACGAGCAGCGCTTCAGCCCGCTGACCCAGATCAACGCCGGTAACGTGAACCAGCTCGGCCTCGCCTGGTATGCCGACATCGCCACGACGCGTGGGATGGAGGCGACGCCGCTGGCGATCGACGGGGTGCTCTACAACGTCCAGCCGTGGAATATCGTCACCGCCTATGACGCCAAGACCGGGCGAGTGCTGTGGGCCTACGATCCGCACGTGCCGCTCAAGTATGGGCGCATGGCCTGCTGCGATATTGTCTCGCGCGGGCTCGCGGCGTGGAAGGGCAAGATCTACGTCGGCACGCTCGATGGGCGGCTGATCGCGCTCGACGCGCGGACCGGGAAGCCGGTGTGGTCCGAACTGACGGTCGACAACTCCAAGTCCTACACCATCACCGGCGCCCCTCGGGTTTTCGACGGCAAAGTGCTGATCGGCAACGGCGGCGCGGAGCTGGGGGTGCGTGGCTACGTTACCGCCTATGACGCCGAGACCGGGAAGCAGCTTTGGCGCTTCTACACAGTGCCGGGCGACCCCGCCGCGGGGTTCGAGAACGCGGCGATGGAGATGGCCGCCAAGACCTGGACCGGCGAGTGGTGGAAGGCCGGCGGCGGCGGGACCGTGTGGGACAACATCTCGTACGATCCCAAGCTCAAGCTGATCTACATCGGCACCGGTAATGGGTCGCCCTGGGTGCGGAAGTGGCGCAGCCCGGGTGGCGGGGACAATCTGTTCCTGGCCTCGATCGTGGCGCTCAAGGCCGATACCGGCGAATACGTCTGGCACTATCAGACGACACCTGGCGAGGAGTGGGACTACACCGCCACGCAGCAGATGATCCTGGCCGACCTCCCGATTGGCGGGCGAACGCGCAAGGTGCTGATGCAGGCGCCGAAGAACGGGTTTTTCTATGTGCTCGACCGGGAGACCGGGGAGCTGATCTCGGCCAAGACTTACGTGCCGATCAACTGGGCGAGCGGGGTCGACATGGCCACGGGGCGGCCGGTCGAAAATCCCGCGGCGCGCTATGGAATTGTGCCCACGATGGTCTCGCCCGGCGCGGGCGGGGGGCATAACTGGAACCCGATGGCCTTCAGCCCGATGACCGGCCTGGTCTATATCCCGGTATCCGAAACCTACATGGCCTATGCCGCCGCCGAGAGCTTCGATCCGGCACGGCCTTCGCTCGGCACCAGCTTCTCCGGCCATGATGCTCAGCGCAAGACGATTGCCGAATACGCCGACGCCCATTCGCGCGGCTGGCTTTCGGCCTGGGACCCGGTGACGCAGCGTGAAGTCTGGCGCGTTCCCTCGCCCCAGAAGGGCAGCGGAGGCGTGCTGGTAACCGCAGGGAACCTGGTGTTCGAAGGGACCATCGGCACGACCTTTGCGGCTTACCGCGCCGATACCGGAGAGAAGGTCTGGGAGATGCCGGTGCAGCAAGTGCCGATCTCTGCGCCGATCACCTACATGGTCGATGGCGAGCAATATGTCGCGGTCAACGCCGGTTGGGGCGGAGGCCTCGCGCATGTCGAGCGCTCTGCCTATTCGCAGCTGTTCCTCTCGAAGCCGCGCCTGCTGGTGTTCAAGCTGGGCGGCAAGGCGACGCTGCCGCCGCTGCCCGCGGAATCGGTCGAAGTGCCCGAGCTTTCCGCACCGCCCGCGCTCACGGGTTCGCCCGAACTGGTCGCGCGCGGCGAGCAACTCTACGGTGCCAACTGCGCGCTATGTCACGGCAACGCCGCGCGCGGCGGGGTCAAGGACTTGCGCCACATGACACCGGCCACGCACGCTGAGTTCCTCAGCATCGTCATCGGAGGCCAGCGTGCCGCGAACGGCATGGCGAGTTTCGCCGACGTGCTGTCGCGGGACGAGGCCGAGGCCATTCACCACTACCTGATCGCGCGCGCCAACGAGGATTGGGGACACTGAGGCATGGGGAGAATTAGAGAGATGTCCGTTAGCACTGCCTGCAAGTCCGCCCTGGCGGCGGCTGTCCTTGTCCTTGGCGCGCTGCCCGGCGCGGCCAGCGCTGCGCCCAACTATTCGCCCACTTACGGCCAGGACCGCGCCGAGATCGAGGACCTGATGGCGCGCTACCTGTTCGCCATCGATTACTTCGACTGGGATGCCTACGTCGCCACCTTCACTGAGGACGGCGAGTTGGAGTTCGCCAGCGGCACCTCCAGGGGCCGCGAGGCCATCCGCGAGGCCGTGACCAGCTTCGCCAAGGGGATCGGCCGCTTCTACCACACTGAAGACGGCAAGCCCGCGATCCTGCGCCACGTGATCCTGCAAAGCTCGATCCGCGTCGAAGGCGAGCGCGCCTGGGGACGCACCCTGTGGCTCGAGATGGCCAACCATGGCCCGGGCGACACGATGAAGATGGGCACTTACGGGATCTACGAGGATGAGTTCAAAAAGGTCGACGGCCAATGGCTGATCGCCAAGCGCCGCGTGCTCAACGAGTTCATCCCCAAGCGCCAGTCGGGTCCGAACAATCCGGTGGCGGATATGGATGCACTGGCGGAGGCGTTTCTGGCGGGGAAGTGAGCCGGAAATAGGTATTTCCTACAGGCCGAGGCAGGGTCTAAGCCTCTTGGAATGAGACCCTTCCTCGCGCTCGCCCTCGCCAGCCTCGCACTAGCCGCCACGCCTGCCCAGGCCCGCTCGCTTTATGTCGAGGCTGGTCGACTGCTCGATGTCGAAACCGGTCAGGTCAGCACCGGCCAGTGTCTGCTAACCCAGGACGAGCGGATCGCGCGGATCGAGCCGTGTGGTGCCACGCCAGCGGGCGCTGAGCGGGTCGACTGGTCGGCGTACACCGTGCTGCCCGGCCTGATCGACCTGCACACCCATCTGGCTGACGCCGGGCAGGACGCTGACCTCTCGCTGCCGCTCAAGACCTCCCCGCAAGCCACCGCGTTGATCGGGGCGCAGAACGCGCGAACCACGCTGCTGGCGGGCTTCACCACGGTGCGCGATGTCGGCACTTATCGCGGGCTAACCGACGTGGCGTTGCGCGACGCGATCAACCTTGGCCGCGTGCCGGGGCCGCGCATGTACGTCGCCGGCGCCTATATCACCACGCCCGGCGGCGGGGGTGAACTCAACGGTGTGGTGCCCAACGATCAGCTTCCGCCCGACATGCGCCTCGGCGTTTCGTCCACGCCCGAGGAGTCGCGCCAGAAGGCCGAGTTCCTGTTCGCCAACGGGGTCGATTTCCTCAAGCTGATCGCCACCGGCGCGGTTCTCGCCGTTGGCACTGACGTCAACCAGCCCGAGCTGAGCGAAGACCAGATGCGCGCCGCAGTCGAAGTCGCCCGCGCCCACGGCTCTTACGCCACGGCCCACGCCCACGGTGCCGAGGGCCTCAAGGCCGCGATCCGCGCCGGGGTCCGCTCGATCGAGCACGCCAGCCTGATCGACGACGAGGGCCTGCGCATGGCCAAGGACAAGGGCGTGTGGCTGGTGATGGACATCTTCAATGGCGACTACATCGAGGAAGTCGGCACCAAAGAGGGCTGGCCCGCCGAATACCTCGAAAAGAACCGCGCCACGACCGACCTCCAGCGCGAGAACTTCGCCAAGGCCGTGCGGATGGGCGTGCGGATCGGTTTCGGCACGGATGCCGGGGTCTATCCCCACGGCATCAATGCACGCCAGTTCGCCTATATGGTGCGGTATGGGATGACGCCGCTGCAGGCGATCCGCTCGGCCACGATCGATGCGGCGACGCTGGTTGGGCACGACGGAGAGTTTGGATCGCTCAAGGCCGGCAAGTTTGCGGACATGATTGCCGTGCAGGGTGACCCGTTGACGGATGTGCGGGTGCTGGAAAGCGTCGCCGGTGTGGTGAAGGGTGGGGAGCAGTATCGCTAGGGTTGGGCTTTGTAGAGCCGACTGGGTCCCCGCGTTCGCGGGGATGACGAAGGATGTGATCAGGGAAATTGGGACGCGGAAGATTTGACGGAATTGGGAAGTAGTCACTCGAACCCGAGTGTACTCAAGCCTTCCCTAATCATCGTCATCCCCGCGAACGCGGGGACCCAGTCAGCTCCAATGGCGCAAACCCCAGATCCTCAGCCAGGTCCCGCCAACTAAGGTTATCCCGCTCGATCAGCTCCAGCTTCCACACACGGAGCCATTTCTTGATCCGCTTCTCGCGCAAGATGGCGAGCTCCATCGTGCCGTGCTGCTCGAACCAGACCAGCCGTTTCACCTTGTGGTCACGCGTGAAGCCGGAGATCAGCCCCTCCCGATGCTGGTAAATCCGCTGCATCAGGTCTGACGTGACACCCACATAAAGGGTGCCGTTGCGCTTGTTCGCCAGGATGTAGACCGTCGGCTGGAATTCCCTCTGCACTCGCAGAGCCTACTGGGTTCCCGCGTTCGCGGGAATGACGAGGGGAGGGAGATGCATCCATCCCGAACCTACAAAAACCGCCGCACGCTGCCGCCGTCGCCGATCACCACTTGCGCGCAGTTATGCCCCGGCGCGCCGGTCACACCGCCACCCGGATGCGCCCCGGCGCCGCACATGTAGAGGCCGCCGACCGGCCCGCGGTAGTTGCCGTGGCCGAGGACCGGCCGCGCGGACCACAGCTGATCGAGCGTCATATTGCCGTGCATGATGTCGCCACCCGCGAGGCCGAGCTTGCGCTCCAGTCCTTTGGGCGAAAGCACCTGGCGACCGAGGATCGAGGCGCGAAAGCCGGGGGCGTGGGCTTCGACCGTGTCGATGATCGTATCGGCGGCTGCGCCCTCTTCGGCGTCCCAGTCGCGCCCATCGGGAAGCTCCGGGGCGAACTGCTGGCAGAACAGGCTGGCGACGTGCTGGCCCGGAGGGGCGAGGCTGTCGTCGACGGTCGAGGGGATCAGCATCTCGACGATCGGCTTCTTCGACCAGCCGAACTGCTTCGCGTCGAGGAAGGCGCGGTCCATGTAGTCGAGGGTCGGGGCGAGGATGATGCCCGACTGGTGGTGCTCACCGGGTTCCGGCAGGCAAGTGAAACGCGGCAGCTCGCTGAGCGCGACGTTCATGCGGAATGTGCCCGAGCCGGCCTTGAAGCCCTTCATCCGGCGGTTGAAGTCCGCCGAAAGGTCGCTTGCCGCGAACATGCGGTCGTAGAGGATCTTCGGGCCGACATTGGCGATCACGCGGCTGGCGGCGATCTCCTCACCGCTTTCCAGGCGCACGCCCGCCACGCGGTTGCCGTCGACCAGCACCTGCTGGACCGGGCTTTCCAGGCTGATCTCAACGCCCAGGTCCTGGCAGACCTTGGCCATGATCTGGGTGATCGTGCCCATGCCGCCGACCGAATGGCCCCAGGCGCCCTTCTTGCCGTTCACCTCGCCGAACACGTGGTGCAGCAGGACATAGGCCGAGCCGGGGGTGTCGGGGCTGGCGTAGTTGCCGACCACCGCGTCGAACCCGAACGCGGCCTTGACCGCCTCGCTCTCGAACCATTGGCCAAGGAAGCTTGTGGCCGACTTGGTGAACAGGTCGAGCACGTCGCGCTTCTGTTCGAGCGATAGCTTGGCCAGGCCGCGACCTTGGAGCGCGCCATCGACCAGCGTGCGCCAGCCTTCGCCGACGTTGGGCGGCGCCTTGAGCGCGAGGCCGCGCAGCACTTCGGCCACGGTTTCGAGCGCGTCGTAGTATTGCGGCAGGACCTCGGCATCGTGGGCCGAGAACTTGCGGAACTCCGCCTGCGTTCGTTCCAGCCCGCCGCCGAGCTTGAGGTAGCCGCCGTCCTCCTGCGGCAGGAAGTTCGAAATCGGTCGTTCGATCACGCGATAGCCGTGCTGGGCCAGGCGCATGTCTTCGATGACCTTGGGCTGCAGCAGGCTGACGGTGTAGCTCGCCACCGAGTTGCGGAAGCCGGGGTGGAATTCCTCGGTGACCGCTGCCCCGCCGACGACGTCGCGCCGTTCGAGCAGGCGCACCTTGAGGCCCGCGCGGGCGAGGTAGAAGGCGCAGACGAGGCCGTTGTGGCCCGCGCCGATGATCAGAGCGTCGTACTTCTTCATGCTTCCCTTCCGCTCCAGCCCTTGGCTGGCCGTTGTTCCTGCCGCGCTGCCGGGATGATCTCGCGCATCCGCTTGCAGAAGTGGCGCAGGCATACTTCCTTGTCCGACAGCGGGCCGACCGAGAAGCTGCGCGAGCTCATGCCCTGCTGCACGCGGGTGATGAGCTCGGTGTCCTCGGCGTTGACCTGCCGGTTGATGCGCCAGTTGAGGTAGCGCGCGGCTTTCATCTCGCGACGGTCGTCGGGCAGGGCGTAGCTGATCTCGCGGATCATGCTCGTGGTCGGGCTGACCGGCAGCCACTGCATGAAGTCGACCTGGTCGGGGTAGATGTCGAACGCGACGTTGGGCCAGAGCTTGAAGTAGAGCCAGCCGCGCTGGCGGTCTTCGGGCAAGTGCGGCACGTTCGGCAGCACGTTCTGGTATGCGCGTTCGGACCAGTTGCGCGACGGTTGGTCGACCAGGTCGCCCCACATGCGATCGACGTGCTCTTCGGCTTCGACGCCGTAGCTCTTGCCGAACAGGCGGGTGAGGCCGGGGTGGGCGACGGGGATGTGCAGGCCGTCGGAGTAGTTGTCGCCGATGTTCTTCCAGTTCACCTCGCGCGGACGCATTGTGACGCGGCCGAACGCTTCGAGCGCTTCGAGGCGGTAGGGTTCGACCATCGCCTCATAGGGCGCCATCATCTGGGCGACCGAGGGGCCGCCCTCGTCCTTAAGGCGCACGAAGATGAACCCGCGCCAGATCTCCAGGTCGACCGGCGCCAGGCCATGGCGCGACTTGTCGAGGCCGGGATAGCTGGCGCTGTCGGGCACGCCGACCAGCGAACCGTCGAGTTCGTAAGTCCAGGCGTGGTAGGGGCACACGAGCCGCTTGGCGCACCCACTCGATCCATCGACCACGCGCGAGCCGCGGTGGCGGCAGACGTTGGTGAAGGCGCGAACCTGGGCGTCCTTGCCCCGGATCACGATCACGCTTTCGCCGATATATTCGAGCGTGTGCCAGTCGCCGGCCTCGGGCACGTCGTTGACGTGGCAGACCACCTGCCAGCTCGGCGCGAACACGCGTTCCTTCTCGAGCTCGAAGAACTCGGGATCGTCGTAGGTCCAGGCTGGTAGGGACCAGCCGTCCTGCGGATCGGTGTTGTCACCGGTCCATAGTTGCGGACGTGATGCCACTTGCGACTCCTTGCTATACACGCGTATAACAAGCTCATGGCATCCCGGCAATCGGCCTTCACGCGCTCAGCGCCCGACGAACGACGGCAAAGCCTGATCGAAGCGACTGCGCGCTGCCTGGCGGAGAGGGGTGCGGCGGGGGTGTCGGTACGGGCGATCTGTGCCGAGGCCGGGGTCTCGCCGGGCTTGTTGCGGCACTACTTCGCGGGTGTGTCCGATGCGATTGCCGAGACTTACCGCTGGACCGGCGCCCGCGTGGCCAACGCGCTTTCGGATGCCGTCGCCAGCGCGGCACCTGAACCCCGGGCGCGCCTGCTCGCCTACCTGACCGCCAGCTTCCGCCCGCCGATTGCCGACCCTGAACTTCTCGCCACCTGGATCGCATTCTGGAGCCTGACCCGCAGCGACCCGGCGATCGCGCAAGTCCAGGCGGAGATCTATCGCGACTTCCGCAGCGGCATCGAAGTGCTGGTGGACGAATGGCGCCCGGGAACGGACACGCGTCTTCCCGCTGTTGCCCTGACAGCGCTGATCGACGGGCTGTGGCTCGAACTCAGCCTCGGCCAGGCGCCCTTCACTCCCGAGGAGGCGGAGCGCCTTGCCGAGCTATGGCTGGACGGTCTGCTGCGCTGAGGTGCGCCGCGACCACCAGTAGATCGGCAGGCCCGCCGCCATCAGCACCAGGCTGAGGCCGCTCGCCCCAATGCCTGCGCCCCAGAGCATCCAGATCGCATAAGCTGCGCCCACAATGGCCCAGCCGCGCGCGATGTTCAGCCGTACCGCTGTCAGCGCGCAGGCGAGGTAGAGCCACAGCGAGGCGGAGGTCGAAAGCAGCAGCAGGAACTCGAACAGGCCCTGCAGGCTGCGGCTGGAGTTCGCCAGCGCGAACAGGCTGGCGATTACCGAGGATACCAGCAGGCCCCGCCGCGGCGTTCCCTTGGCGTCGGTCCCGGCGAGCCAGGCCGGCAGCATCCCCCGCTCGGCCATGCTACGGGTCATCTCGCCCTGCATCAGGATCCACCCGTTGAGCGCGCCGACACAGCTGATGACCGCGAACACCGCGATCAGCGCAGCCGGGCCGGGGCTCCAGTACCGCTCAACGAAGCTGGCGAACGGGGCCGGAGAGGAGGCGGCAATTGCCTCGGGCAGCATCAGCGCGATGGCCGAGCAGACCGTCAGGTAGAGCACCCCGGTAAGGCCGGTCCCCCACATGGTCGCGCGCGGCACGTTTACCGCCGGATCGCGCACTTGCGCGGCGGCGATGCTGGCGCACTCGAAGCCGAGTAGCGCCCAGAGGGTCAGGGCCGCGGCTCCGTTGAGGGCGGTGAGCGAAATCGTCTCCGGCTTGAACGGGGTGAGGTGGCCGGTCCCAGTCGCCAGCGCACCCGCGGCCAGGACCAGCACGACAAACAGCGGCACGACCTTCAGTGCCACGGTGACCACCTGGAAGCTCCCGGCCTCCTTCACTCCGCGCAAGTTGAGCAGCGTGATCAGCCACAACAGCACCACCGCTCCAATGGCCGGCAGGAAAGCGTGCGCCGACAGGGCCGGGATCATGCTCGACAGATAGCTGATCGCGGCGACGGCGATGGTCACGACGGCGGTCCAGATCGACACCAGGTAGACCCAACTGATCAGGAACCCCGGCACCGCGCCGAAAGCCTTCTCGACGAACCCCACCGCGCCCACAGCCTCGGGCAAGGCCCGTGTGAGCCGCGCCAGCACCCAGGCGAGCACCAGCGCGCCCGATATGGTGATGATCCATCCTCCGACCGCGTTCCACCCGAACGGAGCAAGGCTCGCGGGCAAGAGGAACACGCCCGAGCCGATCATGTTGCCCATGACGAGCGCCGTGGCAGCGATCAGGCCGAGTTTGCGCGCGGATGGGTTTGAGGTTGGACTAGCGATCTGGCTCTCTCCCGCGCCGTTGCCTAGCGCAATGGATAGGCTGGCGCGTGCGACCCGTCCATCTCGTCCGCACTCCATTCCCCCGTGGATGAGAGGCGAGGAGGATACCAAGCCCCTCACTTTTAATCTCGTCATCCCCGCGAACGCGGGGACCTAGTCGGCTCTTGGCGTGTGTCGCCCTGGGTTCCCGCGTTCGCGGGAATGACGAAGAAAGGAGGGGGAGGGATGAGGGGGTGGGACTAGGTAGACACTCAGGCCGGCATCCCACGAATTCCGGGGTTTGACCCGATATCCCCGGCAGGGTCGGCCAATAGGGTGCGCGGCTCATCCCGATGGAGAGTCGCATGGCCGCCAAGACCCCCGAAATCCTTCCCCGCCCGGATTTCCACTTCCAGGGCGAAGTGGGCCGGACCTTCAAGGACTCCGACCCGGCAACCTTTCCGCAGCCCATCCAACCGCCCGAGGGTGCGCCGAATATCGTGCTGATCCTGCTCGACGATGTCGGCTTCGGGCAATTCGAGACTTTCGGTGGCGGCGTACCGTCGCCGACGATGGACCGGCTGGCGAAGGAGGGGCTGCGCTACAACTACTTCCACACCACCGCACTGTGCAGCCCCACGCGCGCCGCGCTGATCACCGGGCGCAACCATCATTCCACCTCGTTTGCGGGAATCACCGAATGCGCGACCGGCTATGACGGCTATACCTGCATCTTGCCGCGCAACTGCGGCACGGTGGGCGAGGTGCTGCGCCAGAACGGCTACATGACCGCCTGGATCGGCAAGAACCACAACACCCCGACCTGGGAGACCAGCGCTTCCGGCCCCTATGACCGCTGGGCCAACGGCCTCGGCTTCGACTATTTCTACGGCTTCAACGCGGGGGACATGAACCACTGGCACCCGCTGCTGTTCGAAAACCGCGACCTGGTGCCCGCGTCCGAGGACCCGGACTATCATCTCACCGAGGACCTAGCCGACAAGGCCATCAAGTGGGTGCGCAAGGTCAAGAGCATCGCGCCTGACAAGCCCTATTTCCTCTACGTCGCCCCGGGCGCCACTCACGCCCCTCACCAGGCGCCCAAGGAGTGGATCGACCAGTTCAAGGGCAAGTTCGACATGGGCTGGGATGCCTATCGCGAACAGACGCTGGAGCGGCAGAAGAAGCTCGGCGTCGTGCCCAAGGACACCTTGCTGACCGAACGGTCAAAGGGCCTTCCCGCGTGGGACGGCCTCAACGCCGACCAGAAGCGGCTCTATGCCCGGATGATGGAAGTGTTCGCAGCTTATGGCGCGCAAGCCGATGCCGCCATGGGGCGGGTGATCGACGCAGTGAAGGCCCTGCCCGACGCCGACAACACGATCATCATCTACATCGCCGGCGACAACGGTTCGAGCGCCGAGGGTGGCCTGGAAGGGTCGCTCAACGAGAACATCTTCTTCAACGGGTTTCCGGAGAAGTGGGAAGACAACCTAAAGGCCATCGACGAACTCGGCGGCCCCAAACACTTCAACCACTTCCCGTCATCCTGGGCCCACGCGATGAACACGCCGTTCCAGTGGACCAAGCAGGTGGCGAGCCACTTTGGCGGCACCCGCAATCCGATGATCGTGTCCTGGCCCGACCGGATCAAGGACAAGGGCGGGCTGCGCGACCAGTTCCTCCACGTTATCGACATCGTGCCGACGATCTACGAGGTATGCGGGATTACCCAGCCGAGCGAGCTCAACGGCATTATGCAGAAACCGATCGAGGGTTTGAGCTTCGCCCACACCTTCGGCGACGCCAAAGTCCCATCGAAGCGCAAGACCCAGTACTTCGAACTGGCGGTCAACCGTGGGCTCTATCACGAGGGCTGGATGGCCTCGGCGCCTTCGTTCGTCCCGTGGGATCCCAAACGCGACGAAAACTGGAACCCCGACACCCAGGTGTGGGAACTCTACAAGCTCGATGAGGACTTTTCGCAAGCCAAGGACCTGGCGAGCAAGCATCCCGACAAGCTACGCGAACTGCAGGACATGTGGTGGGTCGAAGCGGCCAAATACAGCGTGCTACCGCTCGATTGGCGCGGGACGATCCGCATGAACGCCGAGCTGATGGGCCGGCCGAACATGGTGGGTGACCGGACCAAGGCAACCTATTACGAAGGCATGGTGGCGCTGCCGGCGGCGGCCTGTTTGCCGATGCTCAACAAGTCGTGGACCATCTCGGCGGAGATCGACGTGAGCGACGACAGGGCCGAGGGGATGATCGTCACGCAGGGTGGCTCGGAAGGCGGCTATGGCCTCTACTTGCGCGGCGGGAAGCCGGTGTTCGTCTACAACTTCCTTGGGATCGAGCGGACCACGGTCGTAGGGGACGCACCGCTCGGCAAGGGCAAGCACAGCGTCGTCGTCGACTTCAAGTACGACGGCGGCGGCATGGGCAAGGGCGGCGCGTTCACGCTCAAGGCCGATGGTAAGTCCGTCGCCACCGGGCGCATCGAGCGCTCCGTGCCGGTACAGTTCGCGATTTTCGAAGGCCTGGATATCGGCATCGACAACGGCTCAGCCGTCGATTGGACCTACCAGATGCCGTTCAAGTTCACCGGCAAGATCGAGCGGGTGGATGTCGAGGTCAAACCCGGCAAGTAGCGCGTGAGTGCCGGGCTAAGGGGACGGGCAGGCGCCGCACGCACCTGCCCGATCCTCTCCCTTAGAAGTCGCTGCCGAACTTGAGCCCGACCACGCGCGGACGGATCACGGCGTCGTAGAAGACGCCGCCTCCGGCAGTCAGGCCGTCGGGGTCGCCGCACACCGTTTCCTGGCACTGCAGGCTGGTATCGAGGCGTCCGTTCCCGTCGAACAGGTTGGTCGCGTAGAGTTCGAGACGATAGGTGTCGTTGCTGATCCCGATGCTGAAGTCCGCCGTTGCATAAGACGGGATCGTGCCCTTGATCTCGTTCTGCAAGGTACGCAGGTCGCTCCGCCGGTCGCCGACGTAGGTGGCGGCTCCCTGGACGTGCGCAGTCCAGTCGTTGAAGACCGGGATTTCATAGCGGGCGACGAAGTTACCCTTGAACTTCGGCACCGTCGGCAAGCGGGTACCCGCCGGGGCGAGCAGTTCGTTGTCCGTCGGCGTGGTGCAGTCGAACTCATCGTTGGCGATGGCGCAGAAGTCCCTGCGGATATCGGCATCGTTGTAGCTGCCGCCCAGGCTCAGGCTCACGCCATTGGCGTAATAGCCGAAGTCGAACTCGGCGCCGCGAATGCGGGCGATGCCGGCGTTGCGGATTTCGGTGAGGCCGTTGGCGCCGATGAAGGACAGCTGGATGCCGTTCCAGTCCTGCTGGTACACCGCCAGGTTGAACCGGACGTCGCCGAACGTGGTCTTGAGGCCGAGTTCGTAGTTGTCGAGTTCATCCGGACCATAAGGCGGCAAGGTACCGCGCCGGTTGATGCCGCCCGGCCTGAATCCGCGCGACCATGTGGCATAAGTCATGATGTCGGGCGTGATCTTGTAGGTCAGGTTCAGCTTGTGGATGAAGTCGGTGTCCGACGTCGTCTTGTCGAGGTTGGTACAGGGCGATCCCTCAACCACGGCCGGCGCGAAACACTGCGATTCGCCGGTGCTGCCGGAATAGCCGGCGCCGTAACCGAAGAACCCGACCAGCGAGTTCTTGTAGTTGTAGACGCGGACGCCGCCAGTCAGCGTCAGGTCGTCCATCAGGTCGTAGCTGACTTCGCCGAACACCGCGTAGTCGCGATCGGTACGCTTCTGTTCGGTCAGCCAGATGTTGTCGGTGGTTCCGGTCACCTGGAGCACGTCAGCCAGGTCGTCGATGATGTAGTGCTGGGTGATGTGGTGCTCTTGGCGTTGCGCGAAGAGACCGCCGATGACTCTCAGACGGTTTTCCGCCGGAGAAGCGATACGCACTTCGCCGAACATGCGGCGGTATTTGTCTGCGCCCTGGATGTACTGGTTCGGGCTGATCTGCTCGCCGGCGTTGTCGTAGAGATAGGAGGCATAGCCGGCCAGCGCGTCGTAGAAATACGAATAGTCGGAATAGTCCTGAATGACCTCGTCATTGCGCCACAAGTAGCCGCCCGTGGTGACCAGGTCCCAGTTGCCGAGCGTGCCTTCGATGGTCAGCGCGGCCTGGACCCATTCGTCCTTGAAGTATTCCGGGTTGTACTGGACGACCTGCAGCCTGTCGTTGGTGGCAGAGCTGCGTTCCTGCTCGAAGAACCCGTGGGCCTTGGTCGACTGGCCCATAATCGTCGGGCGCAGCGTCCAGCTGTCGTTGAGATCGATGCCCAGCGCGATGCGGCCGCCGAATGTCTCGACGTCGTTGTAGTTGTTTTCGACCAGGCTCGCGTTGTCCTGGGTGATGTCGTCGCCCGGCAGATCAACGAGAACGTCGTCAGTATCGGGGTCGTTGTCGTCGTCGACAAATTGCTTGATCGGGAAAGTGCGGGTGCCGTGGATATTGTCGATGTAGCCGGCGTCGCGAGTGTACCAACCCACCACGCGCACCGCAGCGCTGTCGCTGATCGGCAGGTTGTAGAAGCCTTCGGCCATGCCGCCCGTTCCGCCGTGGGCGACCGAGTTCAGTTCCAGGTCAACAGCGCCATAAGACGAGCCGACATCCGGCTGGTTGGTGATGATGCGCAGGGTGCCTGCCATCGAGCTGGCGCCGTAAAGCGTGCCCTGCGGACCCGCAAGCGCTTCGATCCGGTTGATGTCGTAGGCGTGGATGTCGAGCGAGCCCTGGATCGTGGTGACGGGCATTTCGTCGAGATAGGTGCCCACGGTCGGCAGCGAGGCCGAGTGGTTGGCGTTTTCGCCCGAGGCGACACCGCGGAAATAGAGTTGCGAGAAGCCCGGCCCCAAGGTCTGGATGGTGACCGAAGGCAGGAAGCGCACGGCATCTTCGATGCTGCTGACCTGCAGGTTCGACAGCTGTTCGTTGCCAAGCGCGGTGATCGCGATCGGCACGTCCTGCAAGTTCTGTTCGCGCTTCTGCGCCGTGACGATGATGACGTTGCCGCCGCTCGAGGCAGGCGCTTCAGCGGCACCCGGCTCATCCTGCGCGGCGGCTGGCGTTACTGCCGCCAGCGATGATCCCGCGAGCAATGAAATGGCCAAACGCCGAGTGGTCTTGGCCGAACGTAACCTCATCATGTGTAGCGCCTCCCCGAAGGCTTATCCCGGAAGCAGTGCGCCACATAAGAAGAGCGGTAACAACAGAAATTAGACCGGCGCATCATTGCGCTGCACAAATCCTGCAACACTATGACATTTTCGCCACGATGCTTGCCTTAGTGTCAGTTCCCGCGAGTGGCGTAGCGTTGGGGCAAGGTTCCGAGCGTCGCCTTCAGCGGTCCGAGCCACTGGTCGTAAGCCTGCCACTGGTCGACGCCGTCGCGGTTGATCGGGCGCCGTACCTGCTCGCTCGACGCGGTGCGCACCGGGCGGCTGCTGCGATGGAAATCGAGGCACACTTCCTCGAACGGCAGGCCGAGGTAGTCGAGAATCCTGCGCACCACGCCTTCGGGGTCTTCCAGCAACTCTTCGTGGATCACCCGATGGATCCGTCCCGGCAAGACGCGGTCGTAGTGGTCCATCGCCCGCACGTAGTCCGCGTAGTAGCGGCCAATGTGCTCGAGGTCGTAAGTGAAGCCCTGGCCCATGGCGAAGTGCTGGCGGAAGTTGGAGAAACAGCAGTCCAGCGGATGGCGCCGGGCGTCGATGATCTTCGCGTTCGGCAGCATCAGGTGGATGAACCCGGCGTAGGACCAGTTGTTCGGCAGCTTGTCGATGAAGAACGATTTGCCGCTCTTGCGCTGGACGCGGGTGCGTTCGAGAAACTCGGCGCCCAGCGCGGCCAGCTTGGCGCGGTCCATGCCGGCCGCGACGGTGGTCCAATTTCGGGCGCTGGTCCCCTGTTCCTGTGTTTCGCGGCGGACGATGGCGGGGATGTCGGGCAGTTCCATCGTGCCTTCGATCTGCGAATGGCACGAGAGGATCTGTTCGATCAGCGTCGAGCCGGCGCGGGGCAGGCCAACGATGAAGATCGGATCGGGGGAGGCATCGCCCCATCCTTCGTGTTCGGCCACGAACTCGGGCGTGAAGGTGGCGATGACGCCGTCGACCTGTTCCGCGACTGCGGCAGGGTCGTGTTTCACCTCGTCCTTCCGCAGGGCGTTCCCGGCGGCGTAGTGGCGGAATGCCGCCTCGGCGTTGCCGCTGTCGGCATAGGCCTTGCCCAGGGCGAAATGGAGATGGAGGCGGTCTTCGTGAGCAGGTGCGGGCTCGCTTGCCAGCGCGGTTTCCATCGTCTCGACATCGTCATCGCCGAAGCGGACGGTCTTGAGGTTGGCCAGGCTCCACCAGACCTCGCCAAGGTCCGGCTTGACGGCGATGGCACGGCGATAGGCGGCGATGCTTTCGTCTTGCCGACCGACCGTCTTGAGCGCGTGGCCGTAGCTCATCAGCAGCTTGGCGTGGTCGGGAAAGGCCGGGATCAGGTCCTCGTAGATCCGCAGCGCCTCGTCGTAGTCGCCGATCCGGCCGAGGGTGGCCGCCCGCAGGTTGCGGTTCGCCGGGTTCATGTCCCCCGCATCGGCCAGCGCGTCGAGCGTTTCGCCGGCTTCGGCGAAGCGGTTCTGGCGGTAGAGTACGGTGGCGAGGTTCGCCCGCGCGGCGCTGAAGCCCGGAGCCAGTTCGAGCGCGCGGCGCAGCAGAACTTCGGCGTCGCGCAACCTCCCGATCCGCCCGGCCAATTCGGCCATCAGCCGGATCGCCGCCACGTCGAACGGCTGGGACTTGAGCCGGGCACGCAATAGCGCTTCGGCCTGCGGTAAGTCGCCCGCGTTCATCGCCTGGGCGATCGCGATCATGTCCTTGTCGAAGGCCGTCGCCCGGATCGCGGCAAGTTCGGCCTCGGAGGCTTCTTCATCTTCGCCCAGAGTCCTGAGCGCCTGACCAAGCAAGCGCCAAGCCTCGGGGTTCTGAGCATCGTCCCGCAGCAGCTTACGCAGGCGCGCGACCGCCTCTGCCGGGTTGTCCCTTACAAACCTGTCGATAGCTGTTGCTGGCCCCACCATGCCCCTGCTCTAACATGCAGCCATAAGGTCGCTACAGGAGATTCGCATGCGTTCGTTTGCCGCCGTCCTGCTTCTTGCCGTGCCCGTTACCGCCGCCGCTCAATCGCACCCGCAGGCCGAGGCGCAGGCGTTGGCCCTGTCGCAGGAAACGATCGCGCTGCGTTCGGTGCAAGGCGAAAACAACCGCACTGCCGATGTCGCACAGGCCTTCCGCAAGGCGCTCCTCGCCGGCGGTTGGGCGGACAAGGATATCGAGATCGTGCCGGTGGACGACACCGCCTATCTCATCGCCACCTGGCCGGGCAGCGACCCTTCGCTCAAGCCGGTCCTGCTCTCCGCGCATATGGATGTGGTCGAAGCCAAGCCCGAGGACTGGGAACGCGATCCGTTCACGCCGGTGGTTGAAAACGGCTATCTCTATGGCCGCGGGGCGAGCGACACCAAGTTCGAAGCTTCGCTCGCCGTCGCCTCGCTGATCGAGCTGCGGCGCCAGGGCTTCAAGCCCAAGCGCACCATCGTGATCGCCTATTCGGGCGACGAGGAAACCACGATGAAGACCTCGCGCCTGATCACCGACCGCTTCAAGGACGCGGAACTGGTGATCAACATCGACGGCGCCTCGGGCACGTTCTCGGAAGAGACCGGCAAGCCGCTCTACTGGTCATGGCAGGGGGCGGAGAAGACCTACATCGACTTCCAGCTCGAAGTGACCAATCCGGGCGGCCACAGTTCTGCGCCGCGCCCGGAGAACGCGATCGCCCAGTTGTCCGAAGCGCTCGCCCGGATCGGCGCTTATCGCTTCACGCCCGAAGTGAACGACATCACGCGCGCCTATTTCGAAAAGGCGGCTGCGCTTCAGCCTGAGCCCGAACTGGCGGCCGCGATGCGCGCCTTTGCCAAGGACCCGACCGACGCCGCGGCCATCGCGGTGTTGCGCCACGACCCGGCGATGGCGGGGCGTATCGCCACCACTTGCGTGCCGACCATGGTCCAGGGCGGGCATGCGGCCAATGCCTTGCCACAACGTGCTACGGCGGTGGTCAATTGCCGCGTGTTTCCGGGACACTCGAACCCCCAGATCCAGGCCGAGCTGGAGCGGGTCGCGGCCACGCCGCAAGTGAAGTTCAGCGACATCACTGGCGACACCTCGACCACGTCGCCGGCCTCGCCGCTCAAGCCGGAATTCATCAGCGTGTTCGAGAAGGGCGCGCGCAAGGCCTGGGGCGATGTGCCGATCATTCCGATGCAGTCGTCGGGCGCGTCGGATTCGATGTGGTTCCGGGCCGTGGGCGTGCCGAGCTATGGTGCGAGCGCGAGCATGAGCAAGGATTCGGACGACTTCTCGCACGGGCTCAACGAGCGGATTTCGCTCAAGAACATCGGGCCGGGGGTGGTTTACTACCTCAGCGTGATGACGGACTTGGCTTCGAAGTAGGGCTTAATCCTCCCCGAGCTTGTCTCGGGGAGGGGGACCGTCCGCGCAGCGGATGGTGGAGGGGCGTGGCGTTCTTCCGCTTACCCCTCCGTCACGCTCCTTCGGAGCGCCCCACCTCCCCGAGACGAGCTCGGGGAGGATTGAGCCTACGAAACCCCCAACGTCTCCGCCGCAGCCTCCAGCTCCGCACGCTTCTGCGGGTTGGCCGCCAGCGCGCTCTTCAAGGCCTTGCGCGCGTCTCCCTCGCGCCCAAGCGTCTGGTAGCTGCGCATCAGCATGATCCAGCCCTGGACGTTGCCCGGCTCCTTCTCAAGCCGGGCGGCGAGGCGTTCGACCATGCCTTCGGCCATGTCCTGCTGTTCCGACGGGCGCATCTTGGAGGCCGCGGCGAGCTGGTCCTGCGATGGACCGGGGATGCCTGCCATCGCCGGCACGGACTTGGGCCGCAGCGTCTCGGCGGCGGCGACCTGGGTTGCAACGTCGATCGAGTTGATCTTGCCGACTTGCTCGATGGTACGCTTGAGGTCCGCCTCCCACGGCGCGCCGGGGGGTGTTTCGCTCAGGAGCGCGACCCAATCGGCGATAGCGCCCTGATGGTCGCCCGACAGGTCTTTCTCGACCGCGAGGAAATAGCGGGCGCGAGGGTCCTTGGGGTCGAGCTGGGCGGCTTTGCGGAAAGCTTCGCGCGCGGGGCCCGGCATCGGATCGCGCTCGCTCGCCATGGCCAGCGCTTCGCCGAGTGAGGACCACAACACCGCGCTATCAGGATCGGCCTCGGTGGCGTGGCGATAGGCGGTGGCGGCCTCGTCGAACCGGCCGAGTTCGAAATAGGCGAAGCCGAGCTTCTGCCAGGCGCCGGCGTTCTCCGGCTCCTTCTCGACCAGCTGTTCGAGCCTGGTGAGCGGATCCGCCTGCCCTTGCGCCAAAGGCGCCTCGTCGGAAGTGCCGACCAGCCGATAGCCGATTACACCCACGGCAAGCGCCACCGCCACCGCCGCGGCAATCCCTCCTGCGCCAATCTTTTGCAGTAAAACCTTCACGCGTACCCCCGACCCTAAGCGCTTCGGGGAATAGCAGCGAATTCCTCGGCTTCAATCCGACTGGCTGTTGTTGCCGGGCATCCTTTCGGGCATGACGAAGCAGGGGTTTTTCGTGGCGGGTCAGATTTCAACCAAGGTCAGGGTGGCGATCGTCGGCTCGGGTCCGGCAGGCCTCAGCGCGGCCGCGCGTGCCGCCGCTCTCGGCATGAGCCACGTGCTGATCGAGAAAACCGACCACCTCTCCGACACGATCTTCAAGTACCAGAAGGGCAAGCACGTCATGGCGACGCCCAGCAACCTGGTGCTGCGCTCCGACCTCGATTTCGACGCCGCCAAGCGCGAGGCGATCCTCGCGACCTGGGACGAGCAGGTCGCGGCAGGCAAGGTCAACGTCCTGCTCAACGGCGAAGTGACCGCGATCACCGGGGAGAAGGGCGCCTTCACCATCGCGCTCAAGGGCAAGGAGCCGGTCGAGGCCGAGGCGATCGTGCTGGCGATCGGAACCCAGGGCAATCCGAACCTGCTGCGTGTTCCGGGCGCCGAGCTGCCGCAGCTGCAATATCAGCTCGACGATCCGGGCGAGTACTTCGACGAGCACATCACCGTGATCGGCTCGGGCGACGCGGGGATCGAGAATGCGCTCGGCCTCGCCGCCGATCCGGCGCAGCGCAACGTGGTGACGATCCTCAACCGCGGCACCGACTTCGCCCGCGCCAAGGGCGCGAACGTCAAGCTGCTCAACGAGGCGGCGGCGGATGGGCGCATGATTATCCGGCTCGAGACGTCGCCCGCCGAAGTGAAGCCGGGCGAATTGGTGCTCGATACGCGCGACGGGCAGGAGACGATCCGCTGCGACCGGATCATCGCCCGCACCGGCTCCAAGCCGCCGCGCGCTTTCGTAGAGGCTTGCGGCGTGACTTTCGCCAGCGAACAGCCCGACGCCTTCCCGCAACTCAGCCCGAGCTTCGAGACCAGCAAGCCCGGCATCCACGTGATCGGCGCGCTGGCCGGCTATCCGCTGATCAAGCACTGCATGAACCAGGGCTACGACGTGATCGAGTTCCTCAATGGGAACACTGCGCTCAAGCCCGCCGACGAGCCGATCCTGGCGGAGAAGTTTGCCGGGTTGCCGGGCCGCCGCTCGGTCGATGAATGGCTCGAGCTTTTCCGCGCCAACATCGTCATTCTCAACGAGCTCTCCCCGCTGCAGATGCGCGAGCTGATGCTCGACAGCCGGGTCCATGCCTACGGCGCGGACGAGGTGATCTTCGTCCGCAATGACCAGGGCTCCTCGATGTTCGCTATCGCCGAGGGGTCGGTGCTGGTCGAGGTGAGCGCCGAGGACCCGTCGATCACCGTGCCGATCGGGCAAGGCTCGATCTTCGGCGAGGTCGGCCTGATCTCGGGCCGCCGCCGTGGCGCGACGATCCGCGCGGCCGAGCCGACTCTGTGCATGGAACTCTCGCGAACCGCCGCGCTCAAGCTGATGGCCACCGCGCCGAGCGCTGCCCGCGCGGTCAATCGCGTCTTCATCGAGCGGCAGCTGCTGCAGATATTCGGCTCGGGCCTGACGGCGGAAGACGTCGCCGAACTGGTCGATGCCGCGGTGGTGGAGGAAGTCCGCGCCGGAAAGGTCGTCGTCCAGGAGGGGGCCGACGACAAGGACATCTTCCTCGTCCGGCGAGGGTCGATGATCGTCGAGAAGGACATCGGCGGGCACCCGGTGTTCCTATCCTATCTCCCCGCCGGCAGTTACTTTGGCGAGATGGCCGTGATCGACGGCTCCAAGCGCACCGCGACGGTCAAGGCGGCGATCAAGTCCGAGGTCGTGCGCTTCCCCGGCGAGGCGTTCACCGCGTTGCTCGACCGCAAGCCGCGCCTGCGCGAGAAGGCGCTCGCGGACATGGCCGGGCGGCGCGAGGTCAACCAGTTCATCGAGAGCCGCAAGGACAGCTTCGGCGGCGCGGTCGACTATTACTCGCGCACTGCGCAGTTTCTGGTCGACAACGGCATCGGCGAGGCGACCGATGTGCTGCTGATCGACGAGATGCTCTGCGTCGGCTGCGACAACTGCGAGAAGGCCTGCGCCGACAGCCACGACGGCCTCAGCCGGCTCGACCGCGAAGCCGGACGGACATACGCCCACCTCCATGTGCCGACCTCGTGCCGCCACTGCGAGCACCCGCACTGCATGGCCGACTGCCCGCCCAACGCGATCAAGCGCGGCCCCGACGGCGAGGTGTTCATCGACGACACCTGCATCGGCTGCGGCAACTGCCAGCGCAACTGCCCCTACGGCGTGATCCGCATGGACGCCAAGCCGCCGAAGAAACCGGGCCTGCTCTCGTGGATGCTGTTCGGCGCTGGGCCCGGGCCGGGCGAGGCGAGCTATTCCTGGCGCAAGAAGAAGGCCGAGGCGAGCGGGGTCGAGCAGGCCAAGCTGGCGATCAAGTGCGACATGTGTTCGGGCATCACGGGCGGCCCCGCCTGCGTGCGCGCCTGCCCGACCGGCGCGGCGATCCGCGTTTCGCCCGAGCGCTTCCTGTCGGTGGCGCGGCTGGTCGAGGAAACCGATTGATGGCGGCCGCTCCCGACATCGAGTTCGCTGGTCAGTCCGAAAGCGACATCCGGCGTGGTTCGGACCACGAGAGCTTCCTCGCGCACAAGGGCATGCGCTGGCTCAAGGTCTCATTCGGGCTCAGCCTGGTTGCGATCCTCGGCTATGCCTTCGCTGATGTAACGCCGCGCCCGAATGGCGGGACCTGGTACGGCTATCTCCTTGGCACCCTTGGCGCGCTGTTGATCGCGTGGCTCTCGCTACTCGGCGTGCGCAAGCGGGCGTTCACGGCGGGGCGCTGGTCGCTCAAGGCCTGGACCAGCGCGCATGTCTATCTCGGCCTCTCGCTGATCGTGATCGCGACGCTGCACACGGGGTTCCAGTTCGGCTGGAACGTGCACACGCTGGCCTATGCCCTGATGATCCTGGTGATCCTCTCGGGGGTCTACGGCATCATCGTCTACGCCGTCCTGCCGCAGGAGCTGAGCAACAACCGGCGCGAGATGACCCAGGGGCAGATGATCGAATCCCTGGCCGCGATCGACCGTCAGCTCGAACAGGCCGCGCAGCCGCTTGCGCGCGAGGAAGCCGACCTCATCATCGCCGCACTCGGACAGGACACTTTCGCGCCCGGAGTCTTCGCTCGCCTGACAGGACGTTATCGCAATTGCCTGACAGAGCGTGCCTTGGCCGAACTCGCCGACCAGACCAGCGACGAGGCCCACGAGCGTGTCGTCGTGCTCCTGCGCAAGCGTGACGGGCAGCTCGAGCAGATCCGCCGACACTTGCGGCTGAAGGCGCTGCTTGAGGTGTGGCTCTACGTCCACGTCCCGCTGACCGTGGCGCTGCTCGCGGCGCTCGCCGCCCATATCGTCAGCGTGTTCTACTACTGGTAGCGGCCTGAATGTTCCTCATCCGCAGCATCGACCAGACCGCCACCGGCCGCGAGATCGTGCGCGAGCGCGCGGTCGAGAAAGACCAGCTGACCGTCGGCCGCGCGGCGGAGAACGACATCCACCTGCCCGATCTCGCGGTGGAGCAGAACCACGTCGGGATCGTGCCTGCTTCGGGCGGCCGGCTGCGGTTGCAGGCTGCCGGGACGCTGGGGTTCACGGTCGACGGTCGCTCGACCACCGACGTTACGATCGATCCAAGGGACGGGGCTGAACTCGGCCTGGGCTCCTACCGTTTGTCCTTCGCTCGCGAGGGCGCTGGCGAGAGTGGGGGCGAGGTAACCGTCACCGTCCGCCAGGCCGAGGAACGCCAGACCGGCAAGGTCGATGAGCTGGCCGGCTTCTCGCTCGCCCCGGTCATGCCCAGCAAGCGAAAGGTCGCATGGATTTCGCTGGCGTTGATCTTGCTGGCGTTCCTGGCCGTGCCGATCTGGTCGCACCTCAACCGCCCGCGCGTCGCGCCGGGTATCAACAAGCCCGACGCGGTGATGATGGACGCCAGCTGGCGAACCGGCGCGCTGAGCTCAGTCCATCATGGCCTCGAGGACAATTGCGAGGCCTGTCACACCGAACCCTTCGTGGCGGTGCGCGACGAGACTTGCCTCACCTGCCACAAGGACATCGGCGACCACTCGGCGCAGCCGCGCCTGGCCAGCGCCCGCGGGCCGATGAGCTGGGGCGACGAGGCGCAGTGGGACGTCGCCCACACTTTCCACAAGCCCGGCCCCGGCGCCTGCACCGACTGCCACACCGAGCACGAAGGCGCCGGGCGGATGGAGCCGACGCGCGAGCAGTTCTGTTCCGACTGCCACGGCTCGCTCGACCAGCGGCTGACCGACACCGCGCTCGGCAACGCGGCGGATTTCGGCAAGCTTCATCCGCAGTTCCAGGCTGCGCTGTTCACCGCGCCGGGACAGAAAAAGCTGAGCCGGGCGTCGCTCGATGACAAGCCCAAGCAGTGGAACGGCTTGCGCTTCCCGCACGATATGCACCTGAGCAAGACCAACGGCGTCGCGCAGATGTCCCGTCGGCTCGGCGCTGGACGCGGCTATGGCCAGCCGCTTGATTGCGCGAGCTGCCACACGCCGACCGCCGATGGGGTCCGCTTCTTGCCGGTCGACATGGAGAAGGACTGCGAGTCCTGCCACAGCCTCGTGTTCGACCGGGTCGGTACCACCTTCCGCACCCTGCGCCACGGCGATGTCGAGCAGATGCGGGCCGAACTCACCGCGCTCGATGCCCGCATGCCGCGCAACACCGGGCGGCGGAGACCGGGTGAATTCGGTTCGGGCGGGCTCTACCGCGCCAACTTCGGCGGACCGGGCACCGCGCTGATGACGCGGGCGATGTCGGAGAAGGGGCTGTGCGGCGAATGCCATACGCCCGCCGCGTCGGGCGGTTCGCTCCAGGTCATGCCGGTGACCCAGCAGTCGCGCTACTTCCTCAACGGCTGGTTCGATCACGAACCGCACAAGCAGGAGAAATGCACGACCTGCCACGCGGCGGACACCTCGAAGGCGGCCTCCGACTTGCTGCTGCCGGGCATCGCCCAGTGCCGCGATTGCCACCAGGGCGAAACCGCGGTGAAGGCAGAGGTGCCATCGAGCTGCGCAATGTGTCATACGTACCATCCGCGAGAAGGGGCCGCCGCCGCGCCGCCCCGGATCGCGCGGAAGTGAGCAGGGCTAAGTGAGAAGGGAGCTGCTTTGGGAGGGCGGCCTGCAGGGGGCTAGGCAATGCTGATCGCGCAGATGACCGACATCCACATCGGTTTCGCGCCGGACGACAAGCCGGAGGAACTCAACCGCACGCGGTTCCGGGTGACGCTCCGGCGGCTGCTCGACGGCCCCAACCGGCCCGACATGCTCGTGCTGACCGGCGACATCACCGACAATGGCGACATCGAGAGCTTCGACAAGACGGCGGCACTGCTGGCCGAATGCCCGTTCCCGGTGTGGCCGATGGTCGGCAATCACGACAGCCGCGAGGCGCTGCTGCACGCGTTTCCGCAAGTCCGTTTGGACGGGGGCTTCCTGCAATACGTCGTCGAGCAGGATGGCCTACGGTTGATAATGCTCGATACGCTGGACACCGGCCGCCACGGCGGAGCTTTCTGCGAGGCACGCCAGGCCTGGCTCACCGCGCGACTGGACGAGGCGCCCGATACCCCGACGCTGATCTTCATTCATCACCCGCCGGTGGTCAGCGGCATCGACTGGATGGACCCTCTGCCTGATGAGGGCTGGATCCAGCGCCTCGGCGCGACGATCGAGGGGCGCACGCAGATCCTCGCCATTCACTGTGGTCACCTGCATCGCCCGTTGCTGGCGACCTTCCGCGGCATACCGCTTCAGGTCACGCCGTCAGTGGCGCCGCTCGTGTCGATGGACTTGCGCTCGATCGACAAGGAGCAACCCGACGGGCGCGACCTGATCGTCGCCGAGCCGCCGTGCTATTCACTGCACCGCTGGGACGGGGCCAATCTCGTCACCCACCACGAGCGGGTGGATGATTGGCATGTGCTGGCCCATTACACCGGCAAGCTCCAGCAGATGATCCAGGACATGTTCGCCGAACGGGAGTGAGATCCTCCTCCGAAGGGGGAGGGGGACCACCCGCAGGGTGGTGGAGGGGCACGGTCGGTGAACCCAACATCTCGAGGGCAGGACTATCGGCCTGTGCCCCTCCACCATGCTTCGCATGGTCCCCTCCCCGTACCGGGGAGGATCTAGTTGCTCGCCACCACCGGCCCGCGTCCCGGCACCCACGCGGCCATGTCCGGCTCGTCGCTGACCTTCCACGGCACGCCGCCCTTGGTCAGGAACAGCCGCTCCATCTCCGGCCGAGTAAACGGCCGCGAGCCCAATCGCCCGAACACCGCGATCTGCCCGCCAGTCTCGTCCACCGCGCGGTCGCGGTCGAGGCCCTTTGACATGGCAAGCGCCGGCGAGGGCGTCTTGGCCCAGGCGATCAGCTCGGGCATCGGCGCAGGACTAAAGCCGTAGAAGTTGCGCTGGCTGTCGGGGCTGGTGAGTTGCAGCACCTTCATCCCATTCCGGCCGTCGGCGACATAGGCGAACAGCGAGGCGTTGGTGGAGGCGACGACCACGTCTTCGACGTCGTTCATCACGCCGCCGAAAGTCTCCTGCTTGTAGATCTTCGGCGCCATGGGGTTGGTGAGGTTGAGGATCACGAGGCCGTCCTGCTTGGCGGCGACGTAAGCGTAAGTCCGCGCGATGTAGAGCCGCCGCGCGTCGGCTAGCGGCACTGTGCCTGACGGGACCGCGATGGGATTGCGCAAGTTGGTCACGTCGAACAGCTTCACGCCCTCGGCATCGGTCACCCAGAGGTAGCGGAACTGGATCGCGCTCGCCCGCGCATCGGTTAGCGGGCGTTCGGCGGCGAGCTTGGGATGGAGCGGATCGGCCAGGTCGACCACCGCCAGCCCGCCCGCCGTGGTGATGTAGGCCACCTCGCCCGCCAGCACGATATGCCGTGCGCCATTTAGCACCCCGCCCTCATTCCAGGTCACCGCGCGCCTCAGCTTGTTGTTGCGGAATTCGCCGTCGGCCAGCGTGTTGACGTTGACCAGGACCAGCCCCTCCTCGGCGTCGGTGATCGCGGCGTAATTGTAGATCGGCAGGAACGCCTGCTCCTGGTTGAGTGCGCGCAATTCTGCGGTGCTGCGGGTCGGGGCGATCGGCTGGTTGGTCGGCAGCGCCATGCAGGTGGCGTTCCTGGTGTCGACGTGGGTGTCTTGCCCGAGAGCAGAGAACGGCGCGGTCAGGATCCGCTCGGAGAAGCCCTTGTTGGCGATCGAAGCGACGTCATAGACGCGGAAGCCGCCCTTGCCTTCGGCCACGTACATGTACTCGCCGCGCAATTGCAGGCAGCCGACGCGGTCGCTGGTTTTCTCGTGGACGTTGGCGAATTCCTCGAACGCCTGGGTCTCGCCCGAAAGGTTGGCGTCGAAGGTCTTGCCGCGGGTCCAGTTCTTCAGCTCGCGGTTGTTCTGTTCGACGTGCAGGCGCCAGTAGTCGGGGTAGGCGTAGCGCTGGAGGTAGCTGCCGATCACCGCCTGTGGCTCGTCCCACTCGGTCACGCGCACCGCCTCGAACCCGCCTTCAAGCCCGGTCCAGGCGTTGAGGCCGATGAAGTTGACGTAGTTCGTGCCGAGCAACAGCAGCTGCGCCATGATCGCGTTGTTGTCGTCCTTGTCGCTCAGGTGGCAGTCGGAGCAGGTCTTGGTCTCGGTCGTGCGCACGGTGTGTGGGAAGTGCGGGGCGAAGGCCTGGCTCGAAAAACCGATCGAGCTGATCGGCGGCTGCTGGACGTAGATCCGTTCCCGGTTGAGATTGGTCGAGCTGAGCACCAGCGCGCTGGTCGAGCGGATCGGGGCGACCTGGTTGCCCTTGGTGGTCATGTGCTTGCCGAGCTGGAACATCTCGTCGCGCGCGACTTGCGGGTTGTAGGTGGCGAAGTTGCGGGTGGTCTCGCCTTCGTAGCGGTGGACCTCGCTCTGCCAGTTGGCCTCGATCGGCAAGTGGCAACCGCCGCAGCTGGTGGTCCAGGAGAGGTGGCAGGTGAAGCAGGCCATCTCGCCGTCCTGGTGCGCGCGTTCGGTGGGGGCGATGCCGGGGCCGAACTCGAACTTGCCGGTCTCCGCCCCGCTTCGGCTCATCAACTTGGCGCGGGCGGCCTTGGCGTTGAAGTGCGGGTTGGCGGAATCGACGCTGTCCTTGACCAGGCTCACTTGCCATTCGAGCTCAGGGTCGACGATCGAGCGCTGGACCAGCACTTGCCGGCCCATGGAGTCGTAAGTCCACTCGAAGCGGCGCTTGCCGTCAGGGTTGCGCAGGAGGGCGAGGTTGTTGCCCCGTGGTGGCGCGGCAGGCCCGGAGGTCAACAGCGTCGGATAGGCATCGGCGGTGCCGTGGCAGTCCTTGCAGCCGATCTCGACCGCGTTGGCGACCTCGCCGTAGATCAGCCCATTGCCGTGGCTGTCCTGCGCGAAGTGGCAGTCGGCGCATTGCATGCCCTTCTCGGCGTGGATGTCCATCAGGTGGACTGTCTTGCCGGGGTTGGTGCCGACGGGGACGAACTTGTCCTCGCCTTCGCGGCGCCACTTCTCGGGGTCGTCGGGCGAGACAATATTGCCCTCGGCGTCGAGCAGGTTGCCCTCGCGGTCGCGCTTGAACACCGCGCGGAAGTTCCAGCCGTGGCCGTGGTAGTCGGCGAACTGGGTGTCCTTGAGCGTCGGGTTCAGGTCATAGACGTTGCGCAAGAAGTCGAGGTCTCCCCACTTGCCGCGCGGCGCCGCGCCCTCCGGATTGCGGTCGAGGACAGCGCGGACTTCAGCGGCAGTGGGGTACGTCTGCTGCGCGGGCCACATGCTCGGGGCGTCGGACTCGTAGTCCCACATGGTGTAGCCGAGGAACGAGTTCAGGAAGACGTTCGGCTGGTGCATGTGGCAGTTCATGCACTGCGCCGTCGGGATCGAGCGGGTGAACACGTGCCGCAGCGGGTGGCCCTTCTGCTTGACGGGCTCATCCTCGTGGTGGTCGCCGGGCTGCTTTACCGAGCCATGACTTGAGCTCTGGGTGAGCGGGGCGATCGTTGGGTCGACCGTCACCGATTGCCCGTCACGCCCGTATTGCGCGTAAGTCAGGCTGTGCCTCGGCTCGCGGTCGTTGGCGTAGATCACGTGGCAGCTGGCGCAGCCCGAGTGGCGGTAGTCGCCCGGCTGGTCGTTGGTGCCCATGAACCAGGTGAACGGGTCGTTGAGCCGGGTCTTGTGGATGTTGAGCACCGGGATCGCCACGCGCAACCCGGTGGCGGGGCCGCGGTTGGACTGCTTGAGATCGGGCCGTCCGGGCTCGTCGAGGCGCTGGATGCTGCCGGTGGGATTGGGCAGGCCGATCTCGGCAAACTGGGTGCTGATGTTGCGCCCGCCCCGCTCGAACACGCGGAACACGTCGCCGGGGGGGACGACCTGCCAGGTGGGCAGCGGGTAGAGTTCCGCCAGGGCGCCACGTGCCTGTTGGGCCGGGGTTACGGTGCCCGGGGGATTGCCGGCGCTGACGATCTTCGCCGGTTCACCCTCGCGAGTGTAGGCCTCGCCCAGCAGGTAGTTCTTAAACGGCAGGATCCCGTTGTTGTACGCCGCCCCACCCCACAGCATCGCGCCCGAGGCCATCAGCGAGCGCTCGGCTGCTTCGATGGTCTCGACGTGGCAGGCCCCGCAGGCCTCGCGTGCGACGCGGTAGTCGCTCGGGTTCACGAACTTCACGAACTCCGGCGATTCCCGGTTGAGCAGGGCGTAGCTGCGCTCCGGATTGGCCGAGGAGGGGTAGTGCCAGCTGCCCGGATAGAGCGGCAGCACGTGCGCCCGCTCGCGAGCGGAGACGTAGGCGGGGTCGTCGTGCTCGAGTTCGCTGTTGCCCGTGACCGTGGCATCTCCGCCGTGGCAGTCGGTGCAGCCGAGGCGCACTGCCGGGCTCTCGTGCATGGTCGGCGCGTCGGTGCGGACGTGGCAGGAGTAACAGCCGTCGGATTTGCTCGCCATGTCGGCCAGCGACTGCCCGGCCGGAGCGGGCGGGGTGATGACGCGGGTGTAGTCGCGCTGCACCGCTGCCTCGCCGCCAGCGGCGCGCAAGGCATTGCCCGCGAACAAGGCCGCCGCGAACAGCAGAGTTACGGCGAGGAGACGAAACGCCGACGTCAGCGGTCGCCCAAGGTGCTTCGACAAGCTCAGCACGAACGGGAACTGGGAAGACACCAACCTCCGTTCGTCCTGAGCTTGTCGAAGGACGTTGCTCCTACCCATGAGGCTGGGGTGGATTTGCGCAACGCGCGAGAAGAGCCCCCAGGTTCGCATCAGTAAGTCAGGATCGCGTTGGCCAGCACGGAGTAATATGCCTTCGAGCCGCTGGTGTTGTCGAACAGATCGCGGAAGCCATCCCCGGCGATGAGCGTCGCGGCGGAGAGGCGGAACACCAGGTTCTGCGTTGCCTTCGGCCGCCAGATCCCCGCCGCCGACAAGTCCCAGCCGATCGACTTCGGGATCGAGCCTTCCATCCTCAGGGCCTGGAGGGTCGAGGTGTTCTCGAACCACAAGTGGTTGGCGTTGCCCGACAGGCGCACTTGCGGCGTCAGGTCGAAGTCCGCTCCCACGCCCAGCAACATCAGCCCCGGGTTGTTGAAGTTCGACTGGCCCTGCTCCTTGGAGGAGCGCAGCGAGTTGAGCAGGCCATTGCGTCCGCTCAGCGCTACCGCCCGCCCGCCGCCCGCGAAGGGGATCGTCTGGCGGATCCAATAGCTGGTGTCGGCTCCGGCGAAGATCGGGTTCTCGAAGATCGCGTCGAACCCGCCCTCGGTGTCGTCGAAGGGATCAGAGTCGCCGCTGGCCCAGGCGCCCGAGACGCGGAAGCGCATCCAGTCCTGGTCGTAGCTCAGTTCCGCCGCACCGAAGTAGGCGCGGATTTCGGCTTCCCGGTCGGTAAAGAAGTTGTTCCGGTCCTCGCCCAGCGCGGCATAGGCGCTGGCGGTGACGTTGATCCGTCCCACTCGGCCATCGGCGTTGTAACCGAGGTAGAGCACGTCGTAGTCGTGCCCGCGCAAGGTGCCGAGCAGCGAGGGGCGCACTGGGAAGCCGTTGTCGTCGACCTCGATCTCGTCGCCTTCGCGGTTGCGGTTGTAGGCCACGGTCACCTGGCTGGTCAGCGCCGGGATCAGGAAGTCCTGGCGGTAGACGTTGGCCAGCAGCACGAAGTCGTCCCGCGGGCGCTGCACAATCGAATTGAGACCGCTGTTGGTGTCCTTCTCCAGCCGCCAGAACGCCGCCAGGTTGTACTGGAAGCGGTTGTTGTCGCGGTTGCCGAACAGGCGCACGCCGAGCTGCTGGTCGTTGAACAGGAAGCCGCGGAAATCGGCCTGGAACGGCTGGATGCCGACCCGGACGGAATCGAAGTCATACCGCTCCGACACGTTGCGGATGTGGTAGTCGACGAAGGCTTCCTGCAGCCCAAGGAAGTGGTCGAACCGGTGGGTTGGCTTGCTCGGCTCTACGTTGAGCACACGCCGCTCGGGCACGTCGACGTAGTTGAGGTTGAGCGCCAGCGTCATCCGGTATTCGACGTCTGGCGGCTTGAATGCGGTGCTGCCCTTGATCAGCGCGGCGCTGGCGATGATCGTCTGCGAGGCGACGTAGCTGGCGTCGTTGCCGAACACGTCGAGGCTCTGCGGACGGCTGGTGGTCTGCACACCGACAGGGATCGGGAAGGTGCGCGGTTCGAGCACTGTATCGGACACGAGGTTGGCGGCGAAGAACCAGTCGTGGCCGGTGATGAAGGGGACCTGCTCCGGGTTGAGCGGACGGTCACCCTTGAGGGTGTTCTGGTGATAGGGATCGAACCAGCGTTCCTTTACCAGCCCGAGCGTCTCGATAAGGCGCCAGCGGTCGGGGATCGGGATCTGGTCGGTCGGGAACGCCTCGGGCGGCGGGGCACGCACGGCGCCGGGATTGTCCTGTGTGACCGCGTCGGGCAGCGGGCCGGTGTAGCCGGGACGGCGGCGACCATCGATCGATTCATTGTCTACCGGCGGAGGCGCCTCGTCGACTTGGTCAAACGGCAGCTCCTGGATGACGATGGTTTCGCTGCCCGGCTCAAGAGGTGGCGGGGCCGCCTCCGGGCTCGACGCTTGCGCCAAGAGCAAGGGGAAGAGCAGCCCCGCCCCCATCACAGACCCTGACAGACGTTCTGGTCGGACGAGTCGAGAAACGGTGCGAACGGGCAGCTGACATAGCGCAGCCGCACCGACTGCCCGCCGCCGAGCGCCACTAGGATCTGGTCCGCCCGCATCGCCACCGGCGCGTTGCCAAAGCCGCCGAGGCGTGTCCCGGCGTTATGCAGGCCGAGGAAGCTGATCATGTCGTCCTGGTCGATGCCATCGCCCGAAACCCCGAGCCCGCCGACCAGCTGCGTGCCGCGATAGATCGGCACCGAGCCGGGGAATATCTGCAAGCCATTGGCGAGCCGCTTCTGCCCCGGCGCGGCGTCGGGGAGGTCGGTGCAGCGTTGCGGCGTGTCGGTGGCGGAGGCGCCGGTGACGAAGGCGAGGTGCTGGCCGAGATCTCCCAGGACCAGCGCGGACTGGAGCCCCGTCGAGAACGGATTGAACTGAGCGATCGGGCGCGACAGCGGTCCGTTCGGCCTGCCGACCTCGCCATCGGGGAAATAGGGCCGCGAGAGATTGCCGCCGGACCGATCGGCGAAGGCGTGGGTCCCGGTGAGCGCGGTCGCTCCCAGGAACGCCCGCATGTTCGCAAGGAACTGCGGCACCTCGCCGCCTCCGCCCGCGAGCTGGGCCGCGGCAGTGGGGCCGGACATGAAGTTGGCCGTGCGCGCCTTTTGCAATGAGACGTCGATCCCGAACACCGGCGCGTCGGGCGAGCGGACGATCCCCAGCACTTGCCCGCGCGTGTCGACCAGCGAGATCGAGACTTGCGCGCGGCTGTCCAGCGGCTGGCGGATCTGCGCCCGCGCGCGGGTCATGACCTTGAAGGCTTCCTCGAGGATGGCCTGGGCCTCGGCTGCCGAGAGGGGTTGCGCCACGTCGCCTGCGTCGGTGCCTGCGCGGATCGGGTAGCGAGGGGCTCCCGCGCCATTGCTAAGGACGAAGGCGTCGCGGTTGGAGAACTCTGCTGCCGTCGAGGCACGGACACCCGAGGGCTCGCTACCGTAAGCGGTGCCTGCGAGGAGCGCGGCGGTGGGGTAGTAACCGGTGACCGGGACAAGATCGCCGCGAGTGTCGGCCGTAACAAAGCTCGCACCCGCCACGCTCGCAAGCGACGAATAGGCCGCATCGGAATAGCGCAGCGAGGTGCCGTCGACGAAAATGCGTTCGGCTCGGATGCTCGTAGGCGCTTCGAAGCCGACCGTTCCGGCGAGAGCTATCAACTCGTCGGCATCGCTCTCCACGTCGAGCACGTTGGCATCAAAGCCGTACGTGCCGTCAGCGATCACGCCGACCCCTCCGACCAGCACGCCGCTCTTGTACAACGGGAAGCCGCCCGGATCGGCCGAAAGGCCGAGCGGCGAGCGCTTGGGTCCGATCGACCCCGCCGCCAGCCGTGCCGCAAGGTCGGAGCAGGGCAGCTGGCTGAACTGCACGCCGAATAGCGGCCCGCTCTCCAGCCCTGCTGTGCTCGGCGCGGGCGGGAAGTGCTCCTGCACGATCATGCTCGCCGTGCGGGTAGAGAAGGCGTTGCCGCCGCTCGAAAGGTAGGCGCCGGTGATGGCCTTGGCGATGGCAGCGGCCTCTGACGGGACGTCGAGGCCCTGGATGTCGGCGTTCACGCCGTTGGGCGCGTCGGGAATGGCTGCGAGCGCCGGGGTGCCGTTCATGCGGAACACTGCCAGCACGTTGCCGACCCGGTCGACCACCGCGATCGTTGCCGGGCGCGAGAGGGCGTCGGCTTGCGTTACCGCTTGCGCCACCACCTGGCCGACCTCGGCTGCGCTAAGCGCGACCTGCGCAGGCGGGGTGTAGCTCGCGCTGGCCGTCGGCGCGGGGGTTGGGGTGGGCGAGGGGCTGGGCGTCGGACTGCCACCGCCGCCTCCGCACGAGACGAGCACCAGCGTTGCCGCGCTCAGCAGCGCCGTTCCTGCAGTGACCCGCTTCACTGCAGCTTCCCGATCGCCCCGGCGGCCTGGCCCAGCGAGGCACGGAAGCGCACCGGATTGTAGCTCTCCGGGCTGCGGACGGCCTCGTAGGCATTGTTGATATCGGTGCGGATGCCTGCCGCGGCGCCGACGGTGATCCGGCCCTGCCGCACGAGCGCGTTGAGCAGCGTATCCACTGCCATCACCGCCTGCGAGGACCCCGCGTAGTCGGTGAAGCGCGGCGAGGTCGTGCGGTCGGCAATGGCGGCGATGATCGCGAACGCATCCGCTCCGCCGCTGCGGGCGAGCGCATCGGACAACGACCCCGCGGCGCCGCTCAACTTCGTTGCCGCCCCTGCTGCCTCCTGCCGCCCTTCGCCCATTGCCCGGTGGAACTCGCGGCTCGCGGCCTCGAAGCTGTCGGCCTGCCCGGGCGCCAGGACGCGCGACACGGCCGAGAGCATGATGATGTTCTCGTCGTTGAAGGGCGGCTGGCCGAACGGGATCGGACGCGCGGGGTTGGTCTCGAAAGTCAGGCGGCGCTGCGGGCCGTCGTTGATCTGCCGGTGGCAGCTATGGCAGTCGTAGAAAGTGAATTCGGGAAACACGCCCTCGGTGCCGAAGCCGGGGCGGGCGAACAAGTTGGTGGAACGGCGCACCGCCTCCGCCTGGCCCACGGCCCACAGCGTCACGCTATCGGTCCGCCCCTTGCGCTGGGCGTAGTCGGCGTCCTCGTCGTGGTGCTGCTGCAGGGCGCTGAACAGATCGAGCTCGAACACGAGGCGTGGGTGGCCGGCGGCCATCATCCGGTGGGTGACGAACTGGTTGCCGTTGGCGCTGCCGTAGTGGCAGTCGAGGCAGACTTTGGCGCGGGTCTGCGGGTCTTCGAGCGGGGTCAGCCCGGCCGCGACATTGGCCGCGTGCGAGCCGCCCGTAGTGTAATGCGTGGCGATCCATCCCCCGGCGGCGCCGTGACAGGACTCGCAGCCTACACCCTCCGAAAGCTGGAACCGCGGGCCTCGCTCGGCGACGGGCGCGAAAGTGGCGTGGCAGCCGAGACAGGCGGGTTCGGAGGAAGGATCGCCCATGCCGAGCGTCGCCGCGATCTGGCGGCCACGGAGTGAACCCAGGACGGAGAGCGCCCGGCTATGCGCTCCTGCTGGAGACGAGGGCTCCTGCCAGGTGGCGATCTCGTCCTGGCGCACGACGGCGCCATTGCCTTCGGCGCGGCCGTGGCAGGTCGATCCGGCGCATGTGGCCACGCCAACGTAGCGTCCGTTGTCCTGCGCTGTCGCCGGCGGCAGGCCCGCGGCGAGGCACAGTACCGCTGCCAGCAGCACGCGCCAGCGCGACAACCCCCATCGACCGCGACCCCAACCCACGCTTACTCGTTGCCCCCTCTGCAGACCCCATCACCGTCCTGCGCTTCGCAGGGCGGTTCCCACAAGTCGTCGTTGCCGACCCCGGTGATCGGCTCGTCGACCAGCGGCGGCTCGATCAGGGGCCGGGTTTCGGCCAATTCGATCAGCGGCGCAACGATCGATGAATTGTCAGGGCCGACCGGATCGACGGGATTGAGCTCCTCGCTCGGCGGGGGTTCCGGAGCCCGCGGCGGCTGGGGCGGCACGAACCCGCAAGCCGTACCGATCACGCAGCCGTTGATGGTCGAGCCCGGATCGAACTGACCGCCCGCCGCTGCCGGCACGTCGTTGATTGTGACCAGCGGGATGACGTCGAGGCCGCCCACCGGCCCGTTGGACGAAAGGATTTGCCCGTTGATCGCGATCCGCGTGGTCGGTGCCGACGTCGAGATGTCGATCACGTTCGCGGTGATGCCGCGCCGGTCGTCGTAGTCGGTCGAAGTCCCCGTATTCTGGACATAGAACCCGCTGGTGACCGAAGCGGTCAGCGTTCCTGTCCGCAGGGGCTGGGCCACTCCACCCGGCGGGTCGAGCAGCGCGTTGATCGCACCCATGCTGGTTGCCGTCCGCAGCTGGCTGAGCACGGCAGTTGTCGCCACGGCTACCGTATCGCCAACCAGCGTCAGGCGTCCCATCGGCGTGCCGTTGGCGTTCAGCATCGCGATCGAGCCGGTCGAGGTGTCGATGCCGATGAAAGTCGGATCGATCAGGAAGGTATCGCCGGCACTGCTGGTGGTGAGGGCCACGTTGCCAGTCACCATGACTTCGGTCGGGGTCGAAATCTCCAGCGTCCCGCCATTGCCCAGATTGCCTGCAGGCCCAAAGGTCATGGCCAAATCGCGCACTGCGATGAGGCCCTGGCCGGCAGTCGCGCCGGGGCCGACGCCGAGCGAGATCAGGTTGTCGGCAAACAGCACCGCCAGTTCCGCCTGGTTGAGGCTGTAGCCGGTGTTGTCGGTCGCTCCGCCGATGAACGTGGTGCGTGACGGATCGCGGTTGATCAGTTCGATGGTGTCGGTGAGGCCGCGCTCGCCGATGTACGCGCCGCTTCCGGCAAGGACGATGTCGTCGGAGGTCACGCTGACGACTTGCCCGACCGCGCTGCCCGCCAGGTTGAAGGTTCCGTCAGCGTCGATCAGGATCGTGCCCGAGGCGACGATGTCGTCGATCGACAGGGTCCCGCCCACGCGGATCGTCGCGTTGCCGGCGGTCGCGTCGATGGCGCCGAACTGAAGGCCTGTAGTGGAGGCGATGTCGACCGATTGACCCAGGGCGTTGACCTGGCCCGCCGAGAGAAGTTCTCCCACTGCAAGCGTTCCCCCGGTTGCGGAGAGCGTGGTCACGCCTCCGGAGCGTAGTTCCTCCGCATCGATCCCGAGCGTGCCCGCGATGTCCATCGAGACCGTGGCTGAGATAACCCCGCTCGAGGTGAAGCTGCTGCCGCTTATGAACGCGGCCCCGCCGACGTTGAGCGGCTGATCCGCGGTGATGGCGATCGGGCCTGCAGTCGACAGATGCAAATCGCCACCGAGGTCGAACGCGGCCCCGCCGATCACGCCTCGGATGCCCGACGTCGGCGTGAAGTTCACCGCCCTCGCATAGACGCCAAGCGAGCCCGGCAAGGTGACCGCCGAACCCGGATCGAGCACGTCGAACACGAACTCCGCCAGACCGGCGTTCGAGAGCGCAGTCGTGCCGCCATTGCCCGCGCCGCCGACCGCGCTGACGTCGAGAGTGAGGTCGGTAAGGTCGCGCGTCCCGCTCGGGCCCGCGGCGGAATCGACGACCGCGAACCGGGCCTGGCCGCCGCTGGCCTCGCCGGCCACTTGGCCATAGCCACCGTTGCCCATCGCAAGGACCGAGACCGAGCCCAGCGAGAACGAACTGTCGGCAATCCCGACCTCCGCCGTGCCACCGGTCCCGATGCCACCGTCGCCGAGGTCGGACCCACCGCCGAGCCCGCTCGCATCGAGCGTCAGCGAACCGACCACCAGTTGCCCCGCCGCCTGCGTCAGGCCTGCCGCGCCGCCGGTGCCGTCACCGCCGTCGCCCTGAAACGGCTCTCCACCTGGCAGCGTCGTTCCTCCGTTCATGACCAGACGTCCGTCGCCGAGCGCCTGAACCGACAGCGAAGTGGCTCTCAGGCTTGCGGTTCCGAGCGAGCCCTGCAGCAGCTGGACCGAGGCCGTGCCGCCGGTCGCATCGAAGCCGTTGCCGGGCGGTATGACGTCATAGAAGACGTCGACCATGCGGGCGTTGGCCGAGAGGACGATGTCGCCGAGGACCGTGAAAGATCCGTCCTCCAGGACGATCTGCGCGGTACCGCCGATAGCATCCGCCGCGGCCGGGCCTAGCGCTCCGAAAGCGTCGGCCGAAATCCACGCGAAGGAGGAGTTGGTGTCGTCATCGAGCAGGATCGAACCACCGCCGAGCGCGGATACTGTGACCGTTCCGCCAGTTGCGGACCCGGCTGAGCTCGCCACGCCCATGCCAATGGCCTCGGCCTTGGCGTAAAGGTAGCTGGCGGTGACGCTGCCACCGTCAGCCGTGAGCGAGACGGTTCCGCCGTGCTGGCTCGGGGCCGTGGCCGGGTCGGGATCGAGGTTCTCTTCGAAGAACAGCGCGCTGGCCTGGAGGTCGAGAGAGCCCGCGACCACCAGGCTCGCTCCACCGGTGACCGACACGCTTACGTCGCCGGCCTGGCCGGAAAAGACCGCCGGACCTTCGAGCCCCATGTAGCTATTGGCGGTCATGAAGAGGTCGCTGGTGAGATCGAGCTGCCCGGTGCCGCTGATCTCCAGGCTCGCCTCGCCGCCGTCGAGGACATTGCCGGTGAACCCGGTGTCGAAAAAGGCCTGGTTTCCGGCGGTACCGCTGGTGTTGATCGACAGGTAGTCCCAGGCCTGGGCCTGCGAGGTTATCTGGACAGTGGCTCGCCCGCCGGTCGCGTCGCCGCCGTTGAGGGCATAGGCGCCGTTGGCGCGAGCGGTGATGTAGAGGTCGCGGAAGCCAACTGTCCCGCCTTCGTCGACGACCGAGACAAGGCCGCCGATGCCGTTGCCGCCGTCGTTGTCGGAACCGCCACCACTGCCGTCGGCGCTGAGGCTGACGAAGTCGGCTGCGATCGCGCCTCCGCCCAGCACCCTGACACTGACCGTGCCGCCCGTGCCGTTACCGCCGGCAGTGATGTCGAAGCTGCCGTAGCCGTCGGCCGTGCCGAACAGGGTCGTTGCTTCTATGCGGCCGCCGTTGGCGGTGATGTCGACCGAACCTCCCTGGCCATTGAGCGGGGACGTCGCTCCCGAGAGGATGCCATCGCTTGAGGCGTATGCGCTCAAGGTGCCCGCGACGTCGATCAGGCCGGCTTGCGAGCCACCGGACGTGGTCGCCAGGAGCGTGATAGTGCCGCCCGTCCCGGCCTCGCCGGCGGAGAGATAGAGATTGCCGTCGGCCCTGATCTCCTGGAGATCCCCGGCGGTAAGGGCGATCGATCGGGCGGCCTGGAGATTGGCGTCGGCCTGGAAGCTTGTCGTGCCGGAGGGCGGAGCGATCTCGATGCTGTCGGTGGCGTAGCCGGTCACGGCATTGGTGAAAGTGGCGGGGCCGATGTCGATGCTGCCCAGGCGATTGGCGGGGAGCGCGGTCGGGTGGTCGTCGGCGAAGCCGGCGGCGAGCACGACCGAGCTACCGTCGTTGAAGGCATTAGCTGCGGGTGAGTAGCCAATCGAACCCGAGAGCAGCATGGTCAGCGCGTCGTTCTTCGGCAGCGCCACCATCGAGATGCGCTGGGGATCGGTGACGCCGGCAGATTCCGGCCCAGTGGTCGTGCCGTCGTGGACCACGCCGTTCGCGTCGGTCGTGCCAACCGTGAGGGTAAAATCGACCAGCCCGGCGTTGATGGTCATGTCGACCTGCTCGGCCGCGATGTAGGCAATGTTGCCGTCCGCCGAGACCGTACCCGATTGCACCACGCGCGGGGCGACTAGCGCGACGTAGGCGCTCGATCCGTTTGGGTTGCCGAGCGCGTTGATTTCCGCGCCGTTCTGGATCTCGACGAACCCGGCAGAGTCTGCTGGGCCGCGGAACTCAACCAGGCCGCCCGGGCCATAGATGTAGCCGGTTACGTTGTTGGACAGGTCGTCCGCCACGTACTGGATGTCGTTGGTGGTCAGGATCAGGCTGCCGACGTTGAAGGTCGCAGTTGGCCCGACGATGATCCCGGTGGGGCTGTAGAACCAGATCTGCCCGCCGACCACGTTCGGCGTGCCGACCGGACTCACCAAGCTCTCGACCGTGCCGTTGAAGCTGACCGTGCTTGCGATCGGGGCGCCATTGCCGTTGACCGGGAGAATGCGGTTGAGGACGGTGAAATCGGCCAGGCCGTCCGTCCTGAAGGTGGCAGTGGTCCCCGCAGGCTGGAAGTCGACATTGCCATTGCCTAGGAAGTCTTCGGCGGTCCAGTTGATGACCGTTTGAGCTGAGCCGACGGTGATCTCAGTAGTTCCCGAGCCATGCACGACCCCGGCCGAGCCGGTCACGACGCTATGGCTGCCCTGGAACGACTGAGCCCCGGCGGCCTGCGGCAGCCCGACCAGCAAGGCCCCGAGTGCGCAACCGGCAAGCAGTCCGGATCTTGCAAGTGGCAGCATCAGCGGTCTCCCCACGGAAGCAGGCGGGTGGTCAGGGTGAACAGCAGGCGCGGGTCACTCGTCTCGGTCTGGTAGCCGGCGGGGGCGAGTGGGAACGCGAGCAGCACACTGAAGTCGGCCATGCTGCCCCAGCGCCCGCGAGCGCCGAATCCGGCGGTCGTCACGTCCTGCGGATCGGACCCGGCGATGGAGTCGTCGATCCAGGCCTTGGCCCAGTCGAGGAACACGAAGGGTTCGATCGCGAAGCCGTTCGATTGCCTCGGGTAGATGCTGCCGTAACGCAGTTCGAACGAGGCCCCGAGCGCGCTGTCGCCGAGCGCGACGCCGGGTTCGAGACCGCGGCCGATGGTGTAGTTGCCCAAGCTCGCCTGTTCGTAGGAGAGCAGCGGCCCGTCCGAAATCTGCGCTCGCGGAGCGACGGCGATGGTGAAGCGATGTGCTGGGCGGAACTCGAGCTGGCCGTCGAGCCGCGCGACGAAGGAGCTGGGGTCGGCGGCGAAGTTGCTGATCGGCACGTTCGGCGGCAGGCAGTTGGAGAGCGGAACGCAGCTGTCGCTCGCCCCAAGCCCGTCGATCCCCTGGCGCAGTTCGAGCGAGGCGGCGGTGCGCCAGCGCGGTTCGAGCCCGCTGAAGCCGTTTCTTCCGGTGATGCTGTCCCGGTCGACCATCTGGTGATCGAGCCGGGCATAGGCGACCCTGAGCTGGTCCTTGCTCAGCAGGATGTCGCCGAAGTTGACCTCCTGGTCGACCACCTCGAACCCGGCAGTGCCGAACAGCGATTGCGACTGGTGGCGGATGAAGGGGTAGCTGAGGTAAGCTTCGGCAGTGAAACTGTCGGTCGTGAACGGAGCGCCGCCGAGGTCGGGTTCCGTCCGGCCGAACAGCACGCCAACGCCCAGCCGAAGCCCGTCGGCATTGAGCGCCAGGTCGTGCGAGACGTTGATGATCCGCTGCTCGTCCCAGTCGAAGGTGTTGTAGAAGCTGACGATGGTTCGATCGCCGAGGCCAATGAGGTCGTTAGCGGTCAGGGCCACGAATCCCGCCTCGCGCCCGGTGGCGATCGAGCCCAGGTTCTGAATGCCCGCCACGAGTTCGAACGGACGCCGCTCGATCAGCACGTCGCCTACGACTTCGCCCGGCTTGCCACCCGCAGAGCGCAGGACGAGGCGCACGTTGTAGCCGGGCATGTCCTCCATCAGCAGCAATTGCCGCTCGGCTTCGCGGGTGTTGAACCACTCCCGCTCGGTCAGGCGGGCGAGGTGCGCGGCGATCAGCTTGCCGCTGGGGCCGGGTTCGCCCCTTAGCTGCACTTCGACCAACTTGGCCGCGAGCACGTCCATGCGCACCGTGCCTTTGGCATCGATCCGCTGCGGCGGGATCTGGACCGCGGCGAGGTAGCCGAGGCCGCGCAGGATCGTCGCGGCGCGGTCGCGTACTTCGCACAAGGCCGCGATCGGCAGCTCGCGGCCCGCGAGATCGTTCCACGAGGCGTCGAGCACCGAGGCCGGGACGCCGGGCAGGCCGGAGAACTCGACGGTCGAGAACGTGACCCGAGTGTTGGCGAACGAAGCGTCGGCCAGAGGGCAGGGGCCGCGCTCAATGTCGCCTTCGACCGACAGCGTGCTCGGCCGTTGCCGGCTAGCTTCGTCCCGCGCGACGTTGAGGTCGGTGCTGGTCGGCGGATTGGGCACCGCGCCCTGCTGCGCCAGCGCCGATCCCGGAACGGCGACGCATATCGCCAATCCGATCAGCAGGCGCTTACTCGCGAAAAACCCCATGAAACCCCCATTCGGTACGGCCTGGTCGAAAGCCGGCTTCCCTCGCCCGCTTCGCCTTCGAGCCGTTACCGGCTTCGGCGCCTGTGCGGCGCCTTATGCTATCCTTCGGTCACCATCGTTGCCGAAGAGAGCAGCTCAAGCTGCCTGGTGCAGCCATTCTCGATCAGTTGCTGGGCGAGCGCTTCGGGCTCTTCGGCCACCGGATTGAGGATTGCAAAGCTAAGTTCGCCGACAGCATTCCCGCGCGCATCCGCGATGCGATAGACCTGGCCGGCGGTGACCGGCAGGCCCGCGGTGTCCCACGGCGTCAGCATGTCCCCGTCGCCGAAGTTAATGGTCTCGGACTTGCCGCCACCTGCGGGGCTGAGGGTGTAGCTCGCTTCGCCATCGGTGGTGTTGCGCCAGATGCGCACGCGGTCAGTCTCGGCCAGACACACCTTGCCGGGCTTGGCGAGGTCCACGTACCACAGGTTCGGCGGCTGGACCTGTCCGGTCACTTCGTCGCCGCGAACCGCCCCGGTGCGCATCCGTTGCGCCGAACGGCGCTCGGTCAGGACCGCGAAAGTGCCGCTCTTGTTCGGTCCGGCCTGCTGGTCGAGCGAGAACGTCCCCGCCCCGCGCAGGACGCGGGTGCCCTTGCCGTCGAGCACGGTAAGCGCATCGCCGGCGCGCAGGACGATCTTCTCGCTGTCGCCGATCTTCTTGCCGACGGGGAAGCTGGAGGCCGATGGTCCGCTCGACGCTACAACCACGCCCGCCGAGGCAATCGCAGGCACGAGCACACAGGCGGCCGCCGCCAGCGCGAACGGGATCAACCGTTTCGTCTTCGCTTGCTTCACCCCACGTTCCCCTTTCATCGACCGAGACCTTCCTACCAAAATTCGCCCGGAGTTGTCAGTGAAATTCCGGTAGTTGTGCGCTCATCCGAGGATGAACGCGTAGTTGTTCGACAGGCGTTCGGTGCGTTCGACGAGATTGGCGAGGGCGGCGTCGTCGGGGTGCCTCTCAGCGACCCCGCGCAGGACTTCGAGCGCCGCCGGCTTGTCCTTCTCCACCAGGATCATCGCCTGATAGAGCGCCGCGCGATCCTCCTGCGGGAAGTCGGGCGCGGGCTCGAACAGGTCGACCGGCTTCATCCGCCCGCGCAGCACTACCCGGCCCATTGGCCGCCACCAGTCTAGGCCCGAGCGGTCGGCGAACTCGCGGCTCGCCATGACGCTGGAATAGAGCGCCTTGTTGGCCGCCTCCAACCGCGACGCCGTGTTCATGCTGTCGCCGAGTGCGGTGTACTGGATGCGGCTCTTGCCGCCGAAGTTGCCGATCACCGCCTCGCCGAAATGGAGGCCCACGCGGGTCTTGCCGACTGGCGGGAGGCTGGGGTCGATGCTCTTGCGGAATTCCTCGCCAGCCTGCCACACGGCGTAACCCGCCTTGGCCGCGCGGGCGCCGTCGTCCGGCTTGGCGATCGGCGCGCCCCAGAACGCGACCACCGCGTCCCCCACGAACTTGTCGATCACCCCGCCGTGTTCGAGCACGACGTCGCTCAGCATGTCGAGGTAGCGGTTGAGTAGCTTGGCGACCATTTCCGGCTGCAGCGCGTGGCTCATTTTGGTGAAGCCTTCGAGGTCGCTGAAGAGGACGTAGATCTCCTTCTTCTCGCCGTGGAGCGACAGCCGTTCAGGGTGTTCGAGGATTTCCTCCGCCATCTCGCGCGGGAGGTACTTGCCCAGCGCGCCCTGAGCGAACCGTCGCTGCACCGCGCTCGAGGCGCGAGCGGCCGAGGTCACCGCGCTGAAGGCGAGGATCCAGCCGAGCAGCCACCCGGCGGCGGGCAGGCCATAAGTATCGACCCCGCGCCACTGAAGCAGGAACGGTACGCCCAGCAGCGCCGCAAACTGGATCGCCAGCAGGGGGTAGATCCGGAGGTTGCGCAGCTCGACGAGGCCGGTGAGCGCGGCCGTCAGGACCACGGCCAGCCCAAGGAGCCACAGGACGACCGGTGCAGGCTGCGAAAGCCTGGCGCCATCGAGCATCTGCGCGATCATCTCCGCGTGAACCTGCATCCCGGGCGGCGTTTCGCCGGTCGCGGCGGTGAGCGAGGTCGCCACGCGGTCGTAGTCGACGATGTCCCCGCCGATCAGGACGTAGCGTCCCTCGATGGCGGGCTGGAGGTAGGGGAGCACGTCCGGGTTGACCAAGCTGTCGATCTGCAGCGGGCTGTAGACCGGGACCTCGTCACTGGCGGCGCGCCGATAGCGGATCGAGCCTTCGTAGCCGGGAAAGGCCTTGGAACTCTCCCCTGCGGCCGCGAGCATGGCGCGGCCCAGGGTCGGCGGAAGTTGCGGCACGAGCTTGGGCCAGACGCGCGTGGCCCCGTCCGCATTGCTCAGCGCAATGCTCGCAGGATGCGCCTTGCTCCCCTCCAGCCGCGCCAGGAACTGCTCGAGGTATTGCTGCTGCTCGTACTTGATGTCGCCTTGGTTGACCGAGGTTTCGGCAAAGGCGACCGACACCGGGGTCTTCATCGCCCGCAACGTCGCGATCAACTCGTCATCCTCGTCCTGCGGCTGGTCGAACAGGATGTCGATGCCGATGGCCTTGGCGCCCATCCCGTCGAGGTTGCGCAGCGCGTCGGCCAACAACCCGCGGTCGAGCGGCGATCGCTTGCGGGCATTGATCAGCGTCTGATCGTCGTAGACGACGAGCGCGATGCGATCGTCCTGGTCGACTTGCGCGGCGAGCACGAAGCTGCGCAAGTCGTAGAGCCGGTTCTCGGCCTGGTCGGTTACCGGCAAGTACCAGCTGAACCGCGCCAGCAGCAGCGCCACGATCAGCAGCAGCGCCGTCAGCACCAGGCGCCGCGTTCCAGCCTCGCGGATGTTGCGCCATCCGCGTGTCAGGAAGTTCGAAGACCGGCCCCCCGCCATGTGTCCCCCCGAGCCCTCCTCAGGACCCGGAGAACAGCGGCCGGGCGCCGTCGCCGATCAGGGCGAAGCCGGACCAGTAGAACGGGTGCGAGGTCGCCGGATCGTCCATCAGCTGGTGCTGGGCCGCCAGCAGGGCGTCTCCCTGGCTGGTCCCGGCGGGCGCGCGGAAGAAGCTGGCGAACAGTCGTCCGGTCGCGTCGTATTGCTCGGGCGCGGGCCAGTGGCTGGCGATGACCTGCCTGCCGCCGGCACCGATAAAGGCGCGAACCAGACCGTCGAGCGCCTGCCCGCCGCCGCTTTCCAGGCCGGCTTCGCGAGTGGCTTCGAGGCCAGCGGTAGCGGCGGTATCGCAGGCCGAGAGGATGACGAGGTCGGCATCGAGGTTGAGGTCGAACACCTCGCCGAACTGCAGCAGTCCGTCGGAGCCCTGGTCGCCGAACGAGGTGACCAGCGCCGGTTGCGCCGGGCAGCCCTCGCGCGGCGGCGTCACCACGGCGTGGGTCGCGAAGTGAAGGATGCGGAACCCATTGAGATCGGTACGCCCCTCAATCGCGGTGTCGCTGAAGGCGGCGCGAGTGAGCAGGGTCGATTGTCCGGCACCGAAGACCTCGCTCGCCGCGATCAACTCGTCCGAGGGGATCGGGCGGTTCCAGGAGGCCACCGGCAGGGCGCAGCCGGGGTCGGTAAACTGGGGGAGGCCGCGTGTCAGGGCTGCCTGCGTCACTGGCCCAAGCGGCTCGTTTTGGCCGAGCCCGAGATAGGCCTTCGCCGCCCTAGACGAAGGCGCGCGTCGGGCATCGCGGAAGCCCGCCGGCGACAGCGCGGTGCTGATGGCCTTGTCGCGGCCGAGCCAGTTCACCCCGCGGAAGTCGAACTCGTCACCCCCGGAGGCAACTCGCGCGTGGTAGGCGTCGACGCCGGGTTGATCGGCCACGAGCAGGTTGATCGGCAACTGCAGCAAGGCGCCATCGGGCTCGAAGACCAGGTGCTTGACGCGGCCGAGGTCGCCGGCGACCGGCCCGAATACTGCCTGGTAGAGCTGGCGCGAGCTGTCGACGTCGAACGGGTAAGTGGCGGTCACGCCGTTGATGCTCAGCGCGATCGAATCCCGCAGCTTCTGGACCAGCCCCGCCACCTGGCTCGCGCTCGCATCGACGCGCCAACCGGTCGAGCGGGTGGGCGAAAGGTAGACCGCGAACATCTCATCGCCGAGGCGCACCAGCTTGAGATAGGCCTCGTCCGGCTTGAGCAGGGCGACGAGGTCGTCGGCCGCGACGTAGTTGTGCGAGATCGAGCGGTATTCGGGATAGGCGCCCAACGCCTCGATCAACTCGAGCTGGGCCTGTTCGAGCCGGGTCCGCCGATCCTCGAGCTCGGGCAGAAGGGCCGCCGCTTCTCCAACATCGTCGGGCGAGCGGGCCTGGGCGATCGAGAGGTTCACGCGGGTCAGCTCGCGATCGACGGTATTGGCGCGGCGGAACAGGTCCGAGGCCTCGCCGGTCCCCGCCGACAACTGCCGTGAAAGCTGCGCCAGGGTCTGGGCCGCACCGGGCCGCTCGACCAGTTGCGAAGCGAGGAACAAGTCGGAGACCAGCGCCGGCTGCGTCTGCAGGTCTTCCACCAGCATACGCATGTAGGGCCGGATCTGGTTCTCAAGCCCGACCAGCGCGGCGCGCTTGCCTGTCACGTCGCCGACGACTTCGCGATAGAGCGCCAGCGACTGCGGCCGCTCGCCGCGTCGAGCGAGATAGGCCGCGAGCCGCGCCTTGGTCGCATTGACCGAGGCCGATTCAGGATAGCGAAGTTCGGTGAGCGCCACGGCCTCGCGCAGCAGCCCTTCGGCCTCAGCATAGCGACCCGCAGCCTCGTGGACCTGGGACATCTCGGCCAGGATCTGCGCCTGGAGCCGTGCCGTGCTGAGCACCCGGCCTTCCTTGACCCGCAGGATGGCGTCGCGCGCTGCCGTCAGTTCGGCGAGCGCCGCGTCGCTGTCTCCACGCAGGCGCAGGGCCGTGCCGCCGATCTGGCGGGCCTGCGCGTCGATGATCGCGGCGCGCTCGGCCAGGGTCAGACGACTGGCCTGCTGCACCGAGTCCGTCAGGCTGGCAGCAAGGCCCGAATTCAATCCGGCGGACAGCGGCGGATCGATCAGGACAGCGCCGCCTTCCGCCGCAACCGGTTGAGCCACGTCCGGCACCGGGCGGGAAAGGATCGGCGCAACGGCGTCGAGATCGCCGCGATTGAGCGCGTCGATTGCCTCGAAATTGCGCAACAGGCGCGGCTGGATCGGATCGCGCAGGCCCATGGCGCGGGCTTCCCCGAACAGCCGTGTCGCCTCGTCGAAGCGGCCGAGGTTGGACAGCTGGAGCGCGCGGTTGACCATGGTCTCATGGCGCTGCGTAGCGATAGTGGCGGCGCCTTCCTGGCTCGTGTCATCGAGCAGGCCGGGGCGGAAGAACTCTTCGGCTTCGGTATATTCGCCAGCGTTGTTGCGGCGATAGCCCTGGCCGATCAGCAGGTCGTGGCCGCCAACTCCCGCTCGCGCCTGAGCCAGCGAGCGGGAGCCGCCCGTGGTCACGATATCGAGCGTGCCGGGCACGACGCGGTTCTGGACGAGGTTGGCCATGGCCAGGCGCAGCGCGCTGTCGAAGGCCGCGACGCCCTCGACCACCAGCACGCGGTCGCCGGACCGCACGGCGTAGCTGTTCCATTCGAGGTTGCTGCCCTGCTCTCGGCAGCGGCGGACCACGGCACCGGCGGCGATATCGGAGGCGGAGGTCGCCTCGCCGCATTCGATGGGTGCATCACGCCCGCGCCCGACCCAGGCCGACGCGTCGCCTCCGGCACGCCAGCTGAAAGCGGAACCCACCGGCCGGTCGACGTCGCTGCAGATCAGGGCCCACTTGCGGTCGAACACCGAATTCCGCGCCGCACCGAGCATAACACCCTGCGCTTCGCACAAGGCGCCCTCGGTGCCGACCTGGAAGCTCTCGCTCTCGAGAGGTGTCGCCGCCAGCGTGGGCACGGGCAGGGCGAGCGCGGCGGCACTCCACAACACGGCAATCGATGCACGGGAGAAAAACGGCAGCATTCCCTGACCCCTCTGTCGGAACGCGACTTCCAGATTTTCAAGTGCTTTGCGCCAAGCCGGACGGGGAGGCAAGCGTGGGCGAGCGTCCCGTTACCGCCTTTTCAGCGTCTGGCGGGCCGTTCATACTCGGGTGAGTCGCCAACCGGCCGACGCCATGCTCGCCTTCGGAGTCGTATGACCCAATACGCCAATATCCTCGTCGAAACGCGTGGAGCAGTGACGCTGGTCACGCTCAACCGCCCCGAAGCGCTCAACGCCTTGTCGAGCGCTGTCCTGGAGGACCTGATCGCAGCCTTCGCCGCATTCGAGGCTGACGATAGCCAGCGCTGCGCCGTGGTGACGGGGTCGGGCGAGAAGGCCTTCGCTGCCGGCGCCGACATCAAGGAGATGGCCGAAAAGCCATCGGCCGAATTCTACGCCGACGACATGTTCGTGCGCTGGCAGAGCCATCTCGTGGGCGCGGTGCGCAAGCCGTGGATCGCGGCGGTGAATGGCTTTGCGCTCGGCGGTGGGTGCGAACTGGCGATGATGGCGGACTTCATCATCGCGGCGGACACCGCCAAGTTCGGCCAACCGGAGGTCAAGCTGGGCGTCGTCCCCGGCATGGGCGGCAGCCAACGCCTGACCCGCGCTATTGGCAAGGCCAAGGCGATGGAGATGATCCTCACCGGCAGGATGATGGATGCAGCCGAGGCCGAGCGAGCCGGGCTGGTGGCGAAAGTCGTGCCGGGCGCCGAACTGCTCGACAGCGCGCTCAAGACTGCCGGGGCGATTGCTGGAATGCCGCCGCTTGCGGTCCTTGCCGCAAAGGAACTGGTCAACGCCGCGCAGGACTTGCCTCTCGGCGAAGGCATCAGGCTGGAGCGTCGCCTGTTCCACGTGCTCGCGGCGACCGAGGACAAGGCGGAGGGCATGGCCGCCTTCGTCGAGAAGCGCCCGGCAGTTTGGAAGGGGCGCTAGCGCGCGCCGGCAATCGGCTGTGTAATCAGGCAGCTACCCGCTTCCGAGAACTCGACCTCCGCCAGCGAGGGTGCCAGCGCACACTCGCCCGGAGCCACGACCTCGCCTGAGACCACCGCTGAACCCTCGCGCGGGATCACCAGCAGCGGCCCGTGATACTTCGCGGCAATGGCGGCGGCCGGTCCACCGTCGAGCCGGTCGAGCCGGAACCACGGCCCTTCGACCAGGGTCATGTCGCCGCGATCGGGAACGTGCATCGCGCGCTGCTCATCGTAGGGTCGACCCTGCGCCACCCCAATCGCCTCTTCGAGGTGCAGTTCACGCGGGCGACCATAGTCGTAGAGCCGGTAAGTGATGTCGGAGTTCTGCTGGATCTCGATGATGCTGACCCCGCCGCCAATGGCGTGGACCGTGTTGGCGGGAATGTAGAAGAAGTCGCCCGCCTTGACCGGGTGCCACACCAGCATGTCCTCGATGCTGCCATCGAGCGCGGCCTGGCGCATGGTCTCGCGGTCGATCTCGCCGTCGAACCCCATGCCGAGGACCGCGCCGGGATCGGCATCGATCACCAGCCAACATTCTTCCTTGCCCTGCTTGCCCAGCCCAGCGGCTTCGGTCTGAGTGTCCGAGGGATGGACCTGGACCGAGAGTTTCTCGCTGGTGAAGATGTATTTGACCAGCAGTTCGGGCAGTTCCGTTGGCGGCACGAACCAGATTTCGCCGATGCGCTTGCCTTCAGGGGTCGCGAACGGGGGCGGGAGCACGTCCTTGCCCCAGGGTTTCTCGACGGTCTTGGTTTCAAGAAGCATGACGGCCTAACTCCCGGTCAGACCATGAGGTCCAGCAGCGCCTGGATCTCGACGGTGGCGAACCCGACGGCGCTATCCGAAATGCCGTAGGGCACCAGCAGTCGTTCGCCGACTCTCAGCGCCCCGCAAGTATAGACCACGTTGGGCACATAGCCCGAACGATCTGCATCGACCGCCGTCAGCACCGGCTCGGCAGTGCGGCCGATCACCTTGGCCGGATTGTCCCGGTCGAGCAGCGCGCAGCCGAGTGAATACTTGCGCATCGCGCCGACGCCGTGAGTGAACAGCAGCCAGCCGGCATCGGTAAGGATCGGGCTGCCGCAGTTGCCGATCTGGATGAACTCCCACGGGTACTTGGGCTCCATCAGCAGGACGCCGTCGGAATTCCAGCGGTCGAGCCGGTCCGACTTGAGCAAGAACAGGTTCTTCCCGTCCTGCCGTCCGACCATCATGTACTTGCCGCCGACCTTCTTGGGAAACAGCGCCATGCCCTTGTTGCGGCCGGCCTTGCCGACGATCGGTTCGAGCAGGAAACGCTTGAAATCGACCGTCCGCATGAGTTCTGAACGGATCGATTGGCCCGAATAGGCGGTATAGGTGCCGATCCACTCGTAGTCTTCGTCACCATGGTCGAAACGCACTAGGCGCAAGTCTTCCAAGCCGCCGCGCTGCTGTTCGGTGATCGGGAAGATCACGGTGTTCGACAGGCTGGAATCGGGGTGACGATGGACAATCACGCCCGCGTCGCTGTCATGCAGGCTGGCATCGTCGAGGTCGACCGAGGTTGCCAACGTGCCCTGGGGCCACAGGCTGAAGCTGCCGTCGGGATTGGCGATGCCCTCGCGGAAGGCGACCGAGCTGATGTGGCCTTCGCCCACCGCCCGCAACGACATGACGAACCGGCACGATCCGCCGCTGATCCCGCTCTGGTCGGGATGCGGCACGATCGACGGGTTCATCAGCGCCGCCGCGGCGTAAGTGTACTCGTGGCAGAAGAAGGCCCCGATCAGCCGCTTGCGGGTGCGCGAAAAGCCGCTGCAATCGATATCCGCCGTGACCTCGACTTCGTCGAAGCGGTCGTCGAACATTTTCTCAGTCTGCCAGTGCCTTGCCGCGAAGTCCCCGCGCACGCGGTCATACTCCGCGACCACTTCGTCTTCGCTTAGCGCGGCAACGTCGTGGACCAGTTTGAGCGCGCGCCCTCCAGGTGCGTTCGTCGCCTGCCAGCCTAAGTGGAATGGCCGAAGAACGACGCGTGAGGGATCCGCGTGGAGCCGCTCGTCAAGGATTTGCAACGGACTGTTCTGAGACGCGCCCTCGAGACCCAAGCTTATCTCCCGTCGATTCGCCACGCTGTGCCTGCGAGAGCGCTAGCATGGAATAATGGGCGAGCTGAAAGGCAAGAATCGATTCTGCACCACAGTTTTCATTCGCTCCACGTGGATTTATGCCATCCCGACTGCGGCCGGTCGTCAGGTCGCCGAGGATTACGCCGCGGTCGTTGGCTCCGAAAAACCACTTCCAGGCGGCCGTTGCATGCTCGAACCAGCGTCGGTCGCCAGTCGCGACATAGGCGGCGCGCGCGGCCTCGATGGCGGCCTGGACTTCCAGCGGCTGCTGATCGAAGGGCAGGTAGGAATGCTCCTTGCCGAAGCTCTCCGAGCCGATCGGGCGAAAGTGTCCGCTCACTGCGAGCTGTTGCTGGGCCACCCAATCAAGCGTTTCCAATCCCGCCTCGGCGAATTCGAGTCGGTTCAGGACCATCCCTGCTTCGATCAGCGCCTGTGACAGGCGCGGGTTGTCGTAGCCGAGTACGGCTTCGAACCACGCCCAGTCGGGCCGGCGCTCGCGCTCAAGCAGGCGGCTCAGAACTTCTCCGCCCTCGTTCAGCATATTGATTGAACCGCGATGACGCGGAAGTGTTCGCAGGACCGCCGCAGCGCCCAGTATCATGAAGGCGATAGTGCGCGGGGAACCGAACGAGGCGCAGTGCGGCAACGCCGTCTCGAACCAGCGCAAGGCCCAGTCGCGCAAATCTTCATCGGGAGCGTTCTCGACCGTGTGGCCGAGCGCCCACAAGGTGCGGCCGTTCGAGTCTTCCGAACCGCAATCCTCGCACCAGGTGCGCTCGAAGCTCATGAAGTTGCGGAAAGCCTTGAGGTCCTGGTTCCAGGCGTGCTGGATGAAGGAGGCGTAAGTCAGGCTCCAGCGGGCGCGCTCCTGGTCGGGCAGCCCGGCGGCGACGTTCATGAGCATCAGCGCGCGGGCATTGTCGTCCACGCAATAACCGTGGCGTCGATCGGGCACGATGCCGATGGCGTGTTGCAGGATGCCGGTCCCGTCGCTCATCGCGAAGACTCCGCTCAAGCCTGGCGTGGCGGTTATCGGGGCCGGGCGCCCTTCCGGGGCGATGGCCGTTTCGATCAGCGCCGCAGCGCCGTCTGCGAAACGCGGCCAGATCGTTTGCCGGCCCTTGGCATAAGCCCTGCGCTGCAGGGCGAGCAGTTCGTCGCGGTCGTCGAGCAGCGCGTTGACGCTCGCGGCGATGGCTGGGGCGGAATCGGGTTCGATCAACCGACCCGCATCGCCGGCCAGTAATTCGCGGGCATGCAGGTAGGGGGTCGCCACGACGGCCTTGCCCAGCGCGACCGCGTAGCTGAGCGTGCCCGAGGTCGATTGCTGGAGGTTGAAGTACGGGGTGACGTAGATGTCGCAGGCTTCGAGCTGGTCGAGCAAGCCGTCGGTTTCGACGAAGCGATTGTCCCACAGCACATGGTCGGCGACACCCAGTTTGGCGGCCAAGGCCTGTAGGCGTTCGCGATAAGCCTCGCCTTCTTTCGCGACGAGGTTCGGGTGGGTTGCCCCGACGATCCGGTACACGGTGTCCGGATGCCGGGCGACGATCTCCGGCATCGCCTCGATCACTCGCTCCAGGCCCTTGCCGGGGCCGAGCAGGCCGAACGTCATGAGGACGTTCTTGCCGGAAAGCCCCATGCGCTCCTTGAAGGTCTCGCTGCGGCCGAACGGCCTGTCAGGGGCGCCATGCGGAATGATCTGCAGGATTTCCCGCGGCGCGCCGTAATGATTGACCAGCAGCTCGCACGAATGGCGGCTCATCACCATGATCCGGCTCGCCCGGGCGACCAGGTGCTCGAGGATGGCGCGCTGTCGCTCGCTCGGTTCGGTCAGCACGGTATGGGGGGTCAGGATCAGCGGGGCGGCGAGGCGGTCGACGAAGTCGCATACCATCTCTCCGTCGGGTCCGCCGAAGATGCCGTACTCATGCTGCAGCCAGACCGCGCCGACACCGCTTTCGTTGATGCGTCGGGCGGCGGTCAGATAGGACTGGGGATCGTCACTGGCGATCGTGCCAGCGATGTCCTGGTATTCGAGCGGGTCCTTGGGATCGTCGAGCGCGTACACATCGACCTGGATGCCCGGGTGAAACTGGCCGAGCTTTTCGAATATATCGTTGCCGAATGTGGCGATGCCGCATTTGCGAGGGACGAAAGTTCCGACCATGGCAATGCGCGTCTGGTGCAGCGGACTGTCCTTGAGTCGAGTGAAGAACGAACTGGCGTCAACAATCCTCGAAGGTAATGCAGGACGGGACTTGGTCTCGACAATCATTGGCGTTCCCTAGAAACGAGGTTCTTCCGCCGGGCGCCCTCCAACTAGCGGCGGATTCGGTATGTTGTGCAGTGCAACATATAATGCTCGTCATGACAAGCACATTAGCTGTTTTGAGTTGCGGCTGCGGTTCTAAACCCCCGACTTTCAGCAATTTGGTTTTGCTGCACCGCACACGCGGAAGCACTCATTCGGTTCAACCAGAGGGTTCGACCGAGGTTCCTGAACTAATCAATGACAGAATAGCGGCACCGCTAGGGCGCCCGCGCCGGGCTGGGGCAAGCTTGAGCCGAAATGCGGAAACTGGCGGGTTTTGGGGAGGCTCAATCGCGCAGGAAGATTTCCTCGATGGTCATCCCGAACACGTCAGCGATACGAAAAGCCAGCGGCAGCGAGGGGTCGTACTTGCCGGTCTCTATCGCGTTGACGCTCTGGCGCGAGACTTCGAGCCGGTCGGCCAGCTGCTGCTGGCTCCACTCGCGCTCGGCCCGCAGGACGCGGAGGCGGTTCTTCACGGGCATTCGCCCCACACACCGTGGGTGATCCGGTTGACGACCAGACCGACGAACACTCCGATCGCCCAAAGGATGACCACGTAAAACGTCGGCATGTGTTGGACGAGATGGAATACCTCAAGGCAGCCCCACACGCTGGCGATCGAGAAGGCGAAACCCGCGGCGATCAACTGCTGACGGACGGCCAGCATGCGCATGAATTCGTCCTTGGTGTCGACGATCATCATCATGGTCACGTAGAACATCGTCGCTATGGCAAGTCCGGGGACCACCGCCACCGCCACGGCGACCGGGCGCGACACTCCGACGTTACCGATCAGGTACCCTGCGCCGATCATGCTGGTGATGTAGGCGGCCGCGACGATCCAGGAGCGGATCACGTACTTCCGGCGGACGGGGGTGAAGCGGGACGGCATCTCTCAGCCCTTCCTTGCCAGTGGACACGCACCGCGCCCGCTTACGGCCATCCAGCCGGCTACGGGCAGGGCGATCAGCAGGGTCGTGGTCGAGGCCTGGTCGATCACCTCGAACATTCCGGCGAGGGCGACACCGACGATGGCGCCGGCCCAGCAGAGCGCGTTTCGGTAGGAGTTCATTGGTCAAGCTCCCTTGCAATCATGTCAAGGAAACTAGACTAAATCGTGCGTGTGTCAAGTGTCCTAGACATGCGCATGAAAAAAGGGCCCGCTCACAAGGCGTGAGCGGGCCCGTAGTGTGAGCCGGGTGCGCGGCTCAGAAGGTCTTCTTGAAGCCGATCCGCAGCTGGCGCGGTTCGACGATTCGGCTTTGGCGGCCTTCGATGCCGTCGAGCGGTTCGCCGGGAAGGCGGGTGGCGTAGACGTAGTCGATGTCGTGGGCGGTGCTGTCGAACAGGTTGAGCACCTCGCCGTAGATCTCCCAGCCCTTGTACTGGCTCGGCGTCCAGGCGGCGCGCAAGTTCACCAGCAGCGTTTGCTCGCCACGCTCGGAGTTGTCCTCGATCAGCGGGTGCGGGCCGAGGTAGCGGAAGCGAATGGCCGCGTTCCATTCGGGGAAGATGCTCGACACGCCCAGCTCGCCGGCGCTTTCGAGGGCGCCCGGAACATAGTTCTCACCATCGGGCAGACCGACGTAACGCGCCGTCGAGCCCGTCCACACGCCGTCGAGGGCGAGCCAGGAGTTCGGCTTCCAGAACGCAGTCAGCTCGTAGCCGTGGCGCCGGCCGGGATCGCTCGGCTCCACAGCACCAGAGTCGCCGACGTAGATCAGCTCGCTGTCGATATAGCTCCACCAGTAGACGCCGGTGAGGATGAGTCCGCCACGCTCGAAGCGGGCGCCGATTTCCTTCATCGTGCCCTGGACCACGCCGGGCGCTGGATCGGTCGGGCTGGTGACGCCGCGAGAGTCGTTCGAGTGGAAGCCTTCGCCCCAATTGGCGTAGAGCGCGATCCCGTCGGCGATCTCGTAGTTGACGCCGATCTTGGGGAACACACCGTGGTCCTTGACCACGCCGTCCCAGCTGCTGGCTCCTTCGAGGGCCGTGGTGCGGAAGCGATACCAGTCGCCCCGCAGCCCGCCGATCACCATCAGGCGATCGATTGGGCGCACGATGGCTTCGGCATAGACACCCGCGCTCGATTCCTTGACGTCGAACGCGCCGACGGTGAACTCCTTCACCCCGCCGATCGTCTCATCGAATCCGACCCGCGGCTGGGTGTCTTCGCGCAGTTCGGTCCCTGCGCGAACCGACAGAGCGTCGTTCACTTCGACTGTGCGTTCGATCCGCCCGCCATAAGTCCAACGCTTGTCATACTGCCGCAGCTGATCGCCGTTGACCGGGTCTTCGAGGTAGAAGGTGAAGTTGGAGAGCAGGTTCCAGTCGTAGTGCTGGAGATAGCCGGTGATGCGCCAGGTATCCGACTTGTACCCGACCGTCAGGATCTCACGTTCCGTTGATCCGCGTAGCGTAGGGTCGAGCGTTCCGTAGGCGTCCGGCACAAGCGTCCCGATCGCGCGCTCAGGGATCTGCTCGGTCGGCGCCCAAGTCGCGCTGTAGATGTTCAGCGAGGCCTGAAACTGACCGTCGAACAGCGGGGCCGAGTACTTGAGCATGCCGGAGTAGCCGTCGTAGTCTTCCGGCAAGTCCCACGGGCCGTTGTTGTACTTGGCCTGGCCGACGAACAGCAGGTCGCCACCGCCCACCTTGAGCGAACCGCCTGCGACGAAGCGGGCGTAATCGTACATGCCCACTTCGACGACCGCGAACGGATCCATCTTGTTGCGCGTGGTGATGTAGCTCGAACCGACGAAGCCGAAGTCGCCGGTGTCCGCACGATAAGGGCCCTTGCGGTAGTCGAGGCGTTGGACGGCTTCGGGGATCAGGCCGTTGACGTCGAGGTATCCCTGGCCGTGGCCGTGGGTGCGGAAGTTCATCGGCATGTCGTCGATGTAGACCGCAAAGTCGGTGCCGTGATCGAGGTTGAAGCCGCGCAGGAAGTACTGGTTGGCCTTGCCGCCGCCGGAGTGCTGGGTCGCGATCAGGCCAGGAGTCGCCTCCAGGATTTCAGCCGGGCGGAGCAGGGGACGGATTTCGATGTCGGCACCCGCGACGCCGCCCTCGCTGGCCGCACCCGCCTGGCCGATCAACCGCTCGGCCCGGCCGAACACGATGATCGTGTTATTGGAGTCCGCTGGCTTTTCGGCAGAATCGTCCTGTTCGTCGGTCGCAGTCTCGTCGGCCTTGTCCTGCGCCCGTGCAGTGGCCGGAATCGTCGACAGCGCAACCGAAGCAACACCGGCAAGCATAGCCTGCCGGCAAGAAAACCTAACAAAACTCATGACTTGAAAAATCCCCATCCCTGTAGAGAGCAGTGCAAGAATCGGGTTGGTGGGAGCCGCTCGCCAAACCAAGTTAATTACGGTAATCCCTACGTTACATCGCGTTACACCGGGGCTGGCCGCGTCTATGCGACTTGGGGATGAGCGAAGAATTGGTTGAAGCAGTTTCGCATGACGAATCCGCATTCGCGGCAGAAGTCGGGCGGGTTCGCGCAAGCGGCACGCTGGGCGAAGGCGGACGGCTGCTCGAACTGTTCGATTTCCTGGCCTCGCGCGGGGCCAACAAGCCCTCCGCCTCGCAATCCGAAATCGCCGAGATGGTTTTCGGCCAGACCGAGGCGGGCGCGGATGACGCCACTGTCAGGGTCTACATCCATCGCCTGCGCAAGCGGCTCGATGAATTCTACACCGCCAAGGGAGACGCGCCTGACGGCTCCCGCCTGACATTGCCTTCCGGCACTTACGCTCTCCGCCTGGTCCGGCCCGAAGGTGAGCCAGAGGCGGAAGAGACGGCACAGAACTCGCGCCGACGCGGCAACCTGATCATCGGGCTCGTCGCGCTGGCCGCATTGGCGGCCGCGTTCCTCGCCGGTTGGGCGGTACCCTGGCGTGACGAGGCTCCGCCGGCCAATGCGCTATGGCAGCCGTTCATCGACTCCCCGCGGCCGAAGCTGATCGTCGTCGGCGACTACTACATGTTCGGCGAAATCGATTCGGTCTCGCCCGAACGCGGGCGCCTGATTCGCGACTTCCGCGTCAATTCGCCGAGCGACCTGATCCAGATGCAGGACCTCGAGCCTGAGCGGTACGGCAGCGCGGAGGATGTGGGGCTCAACTACCTGCCGTTTTCGGTGGCCTACGGGATCAGTGGGATTGCCCCGGTCCTCGCCGGCGGTGGCAGCCAGGTCAGCGTGATCGCGGCCTCGGAACTTGAGCCCGACATGCTCAACTACTTCGACGTGGTCTATGTCGGCCTGTTCAGCGGCATGGCGCTGCTCGAAGATGTGAACTTCATGGATTCGGGCTTCCAGATGGGCGAGAGCTACGACGAAGTGCTCGACAAGGCCTCGGGCAAGACTTTCACCAGCGGGGAGGCGCGCAGCCTCGCTTCGCCGGCCTACTACTCCGATTTCGGCTACATCGCGCGGTTCCGCACGCCGAGCGGGGCCTTGGTCGCGATCGTGGCGGGGGCGCGTGATACGGGCTTGCGGGGTGTCGCCCCGATCGTTGCCGGACCAAGCCTTCCGGGCGAGTTGGACAAGCTGGCTCGCAAGGGCGACTTCGAGGCCTTGTTCCAAATAACCGGCCAGCAAGGAGCCGATCTGGCCGAAAAGCTGATCGCCGCCCGCCCTCGCGGCGACTGACGCCGATCGACGCGCAGTTGATGCCACAAGACGTACTGCGCACCCGTTAGCTTGCCATTCACAGGCGTAGACCTACATTGACGTGCGAACGCAAAAGGATTCCTGATGAGCGCCAATCGTGAGCCGGAAGGCAACGGCAACCCCTGGATGAAGAGCCTGCTCGTATGGGGCGGTATCTTCCTCGCCCTGCTGCTGGTGGTTTCCATGGTCGGCGGCCCGCGTGAAGCGGCCGGCACCCAGCTCCGTTATTCGGAGTTCCGCGAACGCGTGGCCGAAGGCAGCGTCGAGGAAGTGCAGATCGCGCCCGACCGCATCAGCGGCAAGCTCAAGAACGGTTCGACCTTCACCACGGTCCCGGTTCCCAACGACACCGAACTCACGCGCCTGCTCGATGACAGCGGCGTGAAGTACGCCGGCACCGCGCCGGAAGAACCGAACGTGCTGCTCTACATCCTGATCCAGTCTCTGCCGTTCCTGCTGATCCTGGGTGTGGCGTTCTTCGCCCTGCGCCAGGTGCAGAAGGGTGGCGGTTCGGGCGCCATGGGCTTCGGCAAGTCCAAGGCCAAGCTGCTCACCGAAAAGCAGGGCCGCGTGACGTTCGATGACGTTGCCGGCATCGACGAAGCGCGCGAAGAACTGCAGGAGATCGTCGAATTCCTGCGCGATCCGCAGCGCTTCTCCAAGCTCGGCGGCCAGATTCCCAAGGGCGCGCTGCTGGTCGGCTCGCCCGGTACCGGCAAGACCCTGCTCGCTCGCGCCATCGCGGGTGAGGCGCGGGTGCCGTTCTTCACCATCTCGGGTTCGGACTTCGTCGAAATGTTCGTCGGCGTCGGCGCCAGCCGCGTGCGCGACATGTTCGAGCAGGCGAAGAAGAACGCGCCGTGCATCGTGTTCATCGACGAAATCGACGCCGTTGGCCGCCATCGTGGCCATGGCCTCGGCAACTCGAACGACGAGCGCGAACAGACCCTCAACCAGCTGCTGGTGGAGATGGACGGGTTCGAAGCCAACGAAGGCATCATCATCATCGCCGCGACCAACCGTCCCGACGTGCTCGACCCGGCGCTGCTGCGTCCGGGCCGTTTCGACCGCCAGGTCGTGGTGCCGATTCCCGATATCGAAGGACGCGAGAAGATCCTCGCCGTGCACATGAAGAAGGTGCCGCTGGCGCCGGACGTGAACCCGCGCACCATCGCTCGCGGCACGCCCGGTTTCTCGGGTGCCGACCTCGCCAACCTGGTGAACGAAGCGGCGCTGCTCGCTGCCCGGCGCAACAAGCGCCTGGTGGCGATGCAGGAATTCGAAGACGCCAAGGACAAGGTCATGATGGGCGCCGAGCGCCGAAGCATGGTCATGACCGAAGACGAGAAGAAGATGACCGCCTATCACGAGGCGGGCCATGCGATCGTCTCGGTCAACGAGGAAGCGTCGGACCCGATCCACAAGGCCACGATCATCCCGCGCGGCCGGGCTCTCGGCATGGTCATGCGCCTGCCGGAGCGGGACAACTACTCGTACCACCGCGACAAGATGCACGCGAACCTCTCGGTCTCCATGGGCGGCCGCGTGGCGGAAGAGATCATCTTCGGCCACGACAAGGTCTCGAGCGGCGCTTCGAGCGACATCCAGTATGCCACTAGCCTCGCCCGCAACATGGTCACCAAGTGGGGCATGTCCGATGCGATGGGCCCGCTCCAGTACGAAGAGCAAGGCGAAGGCTATCTCGGCTACGGCGCCAATCAGCGCGTGATGATGTCGGACGAGACCAGCAAGCAGATCGACAAGGAAATCCGCGCGCTGGTCGAAGGGGCTCACGCCCGGGCGACCGACATCCTCAGGACGCAGGAAGACAAGCTGCATCTCCTGGCCCAGGCGCTGCTCGAGTACGAGACGCTGACTGGCGACGAGATCAAGACCCTGCTCGAAAGCGGCAAGATCGACCGCCCGGATCAACCGAGCGGCCCGTCTCCGGTTCGTCCGGTACGCGGTTCGGCCATTCCCAAGGCCGGCAAGCGCTTCGGCGGGGAAGCTCCGCAGGGGGCTTAAACTCCTAGCGGAGGCCGAAAAGTCTTAGTTCCGTTCGTGGTGAGCTTGTCGAACCACGCTGGCGTGGCGCTGGCGTCCTTCGACAGGCTCAGGACGAACGGAGAAGTGGTTGCAGAGGGGTGAATCTTATCGATCACCCCCCTCAGGCCACCATCACGCTGATCGCAGCGGCGAAGATCAGGATGGCCACCCAGGCGAACAGGCTCAGCGCCAACATGCGCAAGATCGCGCCCCACCGGCCCAACCCGTAAGTGCCGCGCAACTGGCGGTACATGTGCCACGGGGCGTAGAACAGCAGCAGGCCTCCGATCGACCCCAGGTCGAAGAAGAACAGCAGGCTGACCACCGCCACCAGCGCGATCATGAAGCTGATCGAATAAGTCGCGAACACCGTGTGGTCGTAACCGCCGAACCGGCGGCTGAAGGGGAATAGCAGCCAGACGAACGGGACGCTCAGCGGGATCAGCATCCAGCTGTATTTGTAGGCGCTGGTCTGCGCCTTGTAGATCGCCAGCTGCGGGTTGGACTGGATGTGCTCGATCGCCTTGGTGATCTTGTTGCCCTTGGGCAGTGGAGTGCGTTCGAACCCGGCCTTGAAGTCCCGTTCGAACTGGCTGCCGACGTTGCCCAGGACCATGCGCATGGCGTCCTGGTCATCCTTGAGGCCGCGCATCTCCTTGTCGATCCGCGTCACTTCCGAGGCGTTGCCGGCCAGCTTTTCGCGCTGGACGCGCAAGTCGGCGAGCTGCTGTTCGTTGGATTCGTAGGCGGCTTTCACCTGCTCCATGCCGTTGACGCTGGGCGTGAGCGACTCCGCGCCGCCCAGCGCGCTGAACAGCGCGTAGCTCAGGAACACGACGAACAGGAACACCGCGACCGGGCTGACATAGCTGGCGCGGCGTCCGTCGATGTACTCGCGCGTGAGCTTGCCGGGGTTCCACACCAGCAGCGGCAATGTGCGCCAGGTCCTGCCTTCGAAGTGGAGCACGCCGTGAAGCAAGTCGTGGAAGAACGCGCCCAGGGTGCGGTGGACATGGCTGCTCTGGCCGCAATTGTAGCAGTGCGGGCCGACCAGCGGCGTTCCGCAATTGAGGCAGGCGCTCTCGTGCGTGTGACCGTCTGCCGCCGGTTCCACTTCCGCGACGCTTTGTTCGTTCATGCCCTGCTCCGCCATCGAGCTAGCCTAGTCCAGCGTTCGGAATGGCGAAAGAGCGGCATTTCAGGCCTTTGGCTTGGCCAGCTTGCGCTCGATCGCGGTCCACAGTTGGGCGAAGCCCTTGGCGGCCGGGGACGCTGGCGCAAAGGCGCCGAGCGGCTGCTGGCGAACCGCGCATTGCTCGATCGCGCTCGCCATCGGGATTACCGGCCAGTTGCCATTCTCCTCCCGCGCGGTGCGGTGCAGGGCGCGGCGGGCGTCGATCATCGAGAGGACCGGCAACATCGGCGGATGGTCGGGGGCGTGAGTGCTGATTTCCTCGGCCACCAGTTGGAAGGCCCGCGAGGATAGCGGCGAGGGCGGCAGCGGCACGATCACGCAGTTCGCCGCGCGGATGACCTGGGCACTGATCTCGTTGAGAACTGGCGGGCAATCGAGAATGATCCGCTCATAGTCCGAGGCCAGCGTTTCGGTCAGCTTGGCGAGGCGCCGCTTCTTGCCCATGCGGGAGAAGAGGTTGTGGAGATCGCGCAGGGATTCGTCGGCCGGCAACAGGTCGAGCCGCTCGATGCCAGTGTGGCGGATCAGGTCAGAGGGGCGTGCGTCCTTGGCGAACAGGCTCTCGGCGCTGTGCTTCTTGCGCGGTTCGACGCCGAACAGGAAACCCGCGCCGCCCGCCGCATCAAGATCCCACAGCAGCGTCCGGCGGCACGAGATCGCTGCAGAGCACCACGCGAGATTGGCCGCGATGGTGGTTTTGCCGACCCCGCCCTTCACGCTGTAGACCGCGATAACCGCCAACCGACATTCTCCCTTCAGGGGAAAGGCCGTTGTGCCATTTCGTCGCCAGCTTGCAAGGATTCACCGGCATCAACGAAAAAGGGCCGCCCTTGCGGACGGCCCCTAATTCGAGTTCGAACCTTTCGGCCCGGATCAGCCGTCGTAATCGCCGCCGACCGAGTTCGAGCGGGCTGGGGCCGCAGCCGAGAGGCGCATGGCCTCCGCCGACTGGCTCAGCGAACCGATATCGTCCGCCTCGTCCTCTTCGTCAGGCAGCACGCGCTGCAGCGACTGGACCAGGCTTTCGTGCAGGATCTTGGGCCGCACAGTGATTTCTGCGATCTCGCGCAGGGCGACGACCGGGTTCTTGTCGCGATCGCGATCAATCGTCAGCTCGGCGCCGCCGGAAATCTCGCGGGCGCGCTGGGCTGCAAGCAGGACCAGATCGAAACGGTTGGGAACCTTGTCGACACAATCTTCGACAGTAACGCGCGCCATGAGCACTCCGGAAATTCGGGTTGTTCGGAAAGCGAGGCACTTAGGTGGGGAGGGCGCAGGAGTCAAGGTTTCGCACCGGCGCGATGTTGGTAGGAAGGGGTATGGCCTCAAGCGACCTGCAGCCTGCGGACTCATGTGACCCTGAACCGTTCTCCCTCGAGGCCCAGGGCCATTCGCTGGCGTTCTACCCGGGCGGACAGGAACGGCTCGATGCCCTGCTCGGCATGATCGCGGGCGCGAAGACCAGCCTCAAGCTGGCGTTCTACATCTTCGCCAAGGACACCTCAGGCGTGCTCGTGCGCGATGCGCTGACCGAGGCGGCGCGGCGAGGGGTCGACGTGCACGTCATCCTCGACGGTTTCGGGGCGGATGCCGACCGGCGATTCTTCGCGCCGATGATCGAAGCGGGGGGCACCTTCGTCTGCTTCATCGCCAAGTTCACCCGCCGCTACCTGATCCGCAACCACCAGAAGATCGTCATCGCTGACGGCAAGCTGGCGATGCTCGGCGGGTTCAATGTCGAAGACAGCTACTTCGCCATGTCCGGTGACCGCTGGGCCGATCTGGCCTTCACCGTCGAAGGGCCCGTCGTCGAGCGGATAGGGCAATGGTACTCGGAGCTTGAGGACTGGGCCTCGCATCCCGACGCTCAGCTGCTCTCGATCCGCCGCAAAGTGCGTGAGTGGCGCAGCGGCAGCGGGCCGGTGCAGCTGCTGATCGGCGGACCGACCGGTCGGCTCTCAAGCTGGGCGCGCAGCGTCAGCACCGATCTGGTCGAGGGCGACCGGCTCGACATGATCATGGCCTATTTCTCTCCCTCGCGCCGCCTGGCGAAGCGCATTCGCCGGATCGCGCGCAAGGGCCAGACGCGCCTGCTGTTTCCCGCCAAGTCCGACAACGGCGCCACGATCGGGGCGGCGCGGGCCTACTACACCCGCCTGCTCGATGCCGGGGCGCGGATCTGGGAGTTCGAGCCGTGCAAGCTGCACACGAAGCTGATCGTGCTCGACGATGCGGTGTATCTCGGCAGCGCCAACTTCGACGCGCGCAGCCTGTTCATCAACCTGGAGATCGTGCTGTTCATCGAGGACGCGGCGCTGGCGAAGCGGCTGAGCTACTTCATGGAGAGCCTGCTGCCTGCGTCGTTGGAGATCACTCCCGAATTGCACGCGCAGCGAGCAACGTGGTGGAACCGTGCGCGCTGGCGCTTGTCGCGGTTCCTGGTCGCGGTGGTGGACTATACGGTGACGCGGAGCCTCAACCTAGGGCAGTAAATTACCTGGCCCCGTTCGTGGTGAGCTTGTCGAACCACGTTAGCGCCGCGCCAGCGTCCTTCGACAAGCTCAGGACGAACGGGAATGGGGTCCGATCATGGTGAGCTTGTCGAACCACAGGCTCAGGACGAACGGATCAGTAGGTGTGCAGAAGCGCGAACGCTCAGCCTCACTCCAGATCTTCACCCCGATACTCGCCATCAGCGAGGTCGGAGAACTTGGTGATCTTCGGCTCGAAGCGCATGCGCACTTTGCCGGTGGAGCCGTGGCGCTGCTTGGCGATGATCAGTTCAGCCAGGCCATAGACCCGCTCCATGTCGGCCTGCCACGCGGCGTGGGCCTCGTGCGCCTTCATGTCGTCATCGCCGACCGGGACTTTCGGTTCGCGCGAGGCGACGTAGTAATCCTCGCGGAACACGAACCAGACCATGTCGGCGTCCTGTTCGATCGAGCCCGATTCACGCAAGTCGGACAGCATCGGACGCTTGTCTTCGCGCTGTTCGACCGCACGGCTGAGCTGCGAGAGCGCGATCACCGGAACTTGTAGTTCCTTGGCCAGGGTCTTGAGGCCGCGGCTGATCTCGGAGATTTCGTTGACGCGGTTGTCCGTGCTGCGCCCGCTGCCCTGGAGAAGCTGCAGGTAGTCGACCACGATCAGACCGATATCGTGCCGACGCTTGAGCCGCCGCGCGCGGGTGCGCAGCGCGCCGATGGTGAGCGCCGGGGTGTCGTCGATGAACAGCGGCAGTTCGGCCAGGCGCTGGCTGGCGTAGCTTAGCTGCTGGAAATCGTCGCGGCTGATCTTGCCCATGCGAAGCGCTTCGCTGGGGATGCCGGCCTGTTCGGCCAGGATACGCGTGGCAAGCTGGTCGCAGGACATTTCGAGGCTGAAGAAGGCCACTGCCGATCCGACCGATTTCTCGATCCCGTCGCGCTGGTCGCGCAGCCAGCGGTCGGCGCAATTGAAGGCGATGTTGGTGGCGAGCGAGGTCTTGCCCATGCCCGGGCGTCCGGCGAGGATGATAAGGTCGGAATCGTGGAGGCCGCCGCACTTCTCGTTGATCGAGGACAGGCCGGTGGTCTTGCCCGAGACGTGGCCGCCCGAATTGATCGCGGTCTCGATCATTTCGAGCGCCTTGCCCGTAGCGCCGCGGAAGCTCTCGGCTTCGCTGGCGCCAGAGGCGCCTTCGGCGACGCGGAACAGCGAAGCTTCTGCCAGTTCGATCTGCCGCATGGGCTCGACTTCTTCGGACGTGTCGAGCGCGCCTTCGACGAGTTCGCGGCCGACAGTGACCAGTTCGCGCAACAACGCCAGGTCGTAGATCTGCTGCGCCAGCTCGCGCGGGGCGAGCAGGCCGTGGCCGTCGGCGGTCAGCCGGGCGAGATAGCCCGTGCCCCCCAGCTCAATCACCGCCGGATCGGCTTCGAAGTAGGGCTTCAGCGTTACCGGGGTGACGACCATCTGCCGGTCGGCGAGAACGAGGATTCGTTCGAAGATCCGGCCGTGCAGCGGCTCGAAGAAGTGTTCCGGCCGCACGGTGACCGGCAGCTCTTCCAGCACCCGATTGTCGATCAGGACCGCGCCGAGGAAGGCCGATTCGGCTTCCAGGTTCGCGGGTAACGCCCGTCCGGATGCGACTTCTGCGGCAGGGTGATCGAGAACGGTGGTGCTGGCCATGGGGCTCAGATGCGCCGAGCCCTGTCTCGCGGCAAGAGCCCATCATGTGGATAGCGGGCACAAGCCGGCGGGCCGCGACACAAATCCTCCCCGAGCTTGTCTCGGGGAGGTGGCGCGCGCTGAAAGCGCGTGACGGAGGGGGAGGCGGAACAGCACAGTGCCCCTCCACCACCGACTTCGTCGGCGGTCCCCCTCCCCGAGCAAGCTCGGGGAGGATCAAGGCCTTGCCCAATCCCTGCTGCATCTGCGAAAGACGCCCGGTGTCCGATGACCGTATCGCCCATATCGAGCTCGACGAAGCTACGATTCTCAAGCGCAGCTCCGATGTCGAGCAGGAGCGCGAGGTGGCGATGCGCGATCTCGAGGCGGACAACCGCTTCAGACCGATTCTTGCGGCGGGGAACGGCTTCGAGGGCCCGTGGTCGTTAAAGCTGACCATCGCCGAAGGGCGCCTGACCATGACCTTGCGCGACCACGAAGGGACCGATGCAGGCGGGATCGGGCTCGGGCTGGCGCGCTTCCGGCGCGAGGTGCGGGAATACTTCGCGATTTGCGATTCGTACTACCGGGCGCTGCGCAAGGCCTCGGCGAGCGAGATCGAGACGGTCGACATGGCGCGCCGCGCGATTCACGACCGCGCCACGCGTCAGTTGCTCGAAGCGCTCGAAGGAAAAGTCGAAACCGACTTCGCCACGGCACGCCGCCTCTTTACGCTGATCTGCGTCCTCCATATCAAGGCCTGAGGAGGCGGGGCCCAGGGTCAGGCCCCATGCCCAGCGCGTTCGAGGTTTGAATCAAAATGGCTCAGTGCAAGGAAGGAAGCCGCAGTAATATGTCGATATTTCAAGGTTTCCTGACGCGGCAATGGGCCATTTTGATCAAATCCCGAAGGGACGGCAGAATGGCTTCCATCTCGGACGGAAACGACCTTGGAAAGGCATCCAGCCTTTCCGGCGGCCCTTTCCGTCCGATATGTTCGCCATTCTACCGCCTCGAAGGCGCTGGGCATGGGGCCTGACCCTTAGGTCAGTTCAATGGGGAGGAAGCGCGCAATTGGTTGGCGCGGCCGTGTGGCCGCGACGGTGGTGCTGGCGGCATTGGTCGGCAGCGCCTGGACGTGGTGGGTCGCCCGCCATTGGGCCCCCACGCGCAGCGAGTTTCCGGTCCAGGGCGTGATCGTCGGTGCCGAAGATGGCGAGACCGATTTCAAGGCCTTGCGCGCGATCGGCGCCGATTTCGCCTATCTCGAAGCCAGCAGCGGCGACACCTCGCGCGATCCGGCCTTCGCCCGCAACTTGCGCGAAGTGCGCGGGACCGGGCTGCGGTTCGGCGCGGTCCATACTTATGATCCCTGCGTGCCGGCGGACCGCCAGGCGGCGAACTTCGTCACCATCGTCCCGCGCGATGCCGCGCTGCTGCCGCCGGTCATTTCGCTCTCGAGCCTGACCGAAGGGTGCCACGATCCCGTGAGCGAGGCCGGTGTCGAAAGCGAGCTGACGACCTTCCTCAACCAGGTTGAAGCGCATACCGGCCAGCCGGCCGTGCTCAAGATCGGGCCGGAGTTCGAAGATCACTACCACATCGCCGCGCGGCTGGAGCGCGGCCTGTGGCTGGAGCGCGACTGGATGCAACCCGACTACGCCGGGCGGCCGTGGACCTTGTGGACGGCTAACTCCTCGCTGCGGACCGAAGCGGGTTCGACGCCGTTTCGCTGGGTTGTCCTGCAACCCTAATCCTCCTCGAGCTTGCTCGGGGAGGGGGACCGTCCGCGAAGCGGATGGTGGAGGGGCTCTCGCGTTCTTCCGCCTGCCCCTCCGTCACGCGCTTGCAGCGCGCGCCACCGCCCCGAGACAAGCTCGGGGAGGATCTGGTTAGTGTATCAGCGGATCGAATTACCCGAATCGCCGATCGTCCAGGCGCTCACTTCGCAGACGTTGACGTTGCGCTTTTCGACGGTCTTCTCGTTGCTTAGCACTGCCTTGAGGTCGTAGAAACACTCGTCGCTGCCGTTGTCGATGTCAGCCTCGATCGTTTCGCCCGGCGCCAGGGTCCGCTGGCCGAGCAAGTCTTCTTCCCAGGTGTCGGAGGAAACCGGTGAAGCGTATAACTCGCGCAGCGTAACGCTGGTGTAGTTCTCGACGACGACCTTGCGGTTCTTGCCGTCGGATGCTGCCCAGGCTGTTCCGGGAATGGTCGCGGCGATAGCCAGAGCCGCCACGAATGCCTTCGCACCGCGTATGCTTGTCTGCATTACTGCCCCCTTCGAATTTTGACCCTCTGCTATTCGCAACAATACGCGGGAGCGCCCTTCGCGACAAGCGTACCTGCAGGGTTCTTCCGCCACGGCGCACTCGTGCTAAAGTGGTGCAAGACCGCGAACGGCGCCGGCTGAAACGCGGCGCATGGGAAGAGGACGTTGGCGATGATGATTTCGGCCGACAACGAGTTGCTGACCCGCGTCGGGCCCGGCACCGCGATGGGCACGATGTTGCGGGAATACTGGGTCCCCGCTTGCCGTTCCGCGAAGCTCGAAGCCGATGGCGCGCCCGAGCGGGTTCGCCTGTTCGGAGAGAACTTCGTCGTCTTCCGCGCCACTGACGGTCGCGTCGGCTTCATGCAGGATGCCTGCCCCCACCGCTGCGCCAGCCTGGCGCTCGCCCGCAACGAAGGCAACGGCCTCAGGTGCGTGTTCCATGGCTGGAAGTTCAGCGTCGAAGGCAAGTGCGTCGACGCGCCGACCGAACCGCGGACCCAGCGCGAGCGGTTTGCCGAAAGTGTCCCAGTGCGCAGCCATCCGACCCATGAGGCCGGCGGTCTCGTCTGGGTCTACATGGGTCGGCAGGACAGCCCGCCGCGCTTTCCCGACTACGAGTTCACCAATCTGCCCGAAGACCACGTGCAGCCCTATCGCGGGATCATCCGCACCAATTGGCTGCAAGGCCTGGAGGCGCTGCTCGATTCCGCGCACGTCACCTTCCTTCATTCGGCCAACCTCAATTCCGACCGAGGGCGCGACTATTTCAAGGCCGAGAGCGACTACCTGCTCAACGATGGCGCGCCGGTGTTCGAGTTCGACGAACGCCCCTACGGCTTCCGCGAAGGCGCGATCCGCGAGGAAGGGGCTGCGCGCAGCTACGCCCGCGTGCGCGAGGTGGCCTTGCCGTTCTTCTCGTTCATCCCTTCGGCGCCGCAAGGGGCCAGGATCGTGTGCTGCTCGATCCCGGTCGACGACGTGACCACCGCGCAATGGTACATCGCCTACGACACCGACGCGCCGCTCAACCCGAACCTGTTCGGTGCCTTCGGCATGTGGTCGGGCGATCCCGATCACTTCAACTCGGACATGGGCGATGCCTCCAACCTCTGGCACCAGGACCGGCAGGCGATGAAGGATGGCCACTGGTCCGGCATTACCGGGCGCGGGAATGCCTACGAGGACTTCGCGGTGCAGGAATCGATGGGCCCGATCGTCGATCGCAGCCAGGAATACCTCGGCACTTGCGACAGGGTGATCTACCGCGCCCGCAAGCTCCTGCTCGAAGCGGTGAGGCGGCATCGTGACACGGGCGAATTGTCCTTCGCCGGGGACGACATCGACTACACCGCCATCCGCGCGGTCAGCTTCGCCTTTCCGCGCGAGGCGGACTGGCGCGAGGTCGATCCTTACGAACTGCAGGAAGCGGCGGAGTAGGCGTGCGGCACTTCGGAGGGTCCAATCGCTCGCGCATCGGGGCGGCCGGCGTCGTGCTGGCGTTGTCCGGTGTCCTGGGAGGCTGCGCGGCGGCTGTGGTCGTGCCGATGCTGGCCGCGGGCACCATGGTCGCGACCAACAGCAGGAAGGATCGGCGTCCCGAGGAGCAGTCCGTAGCGGTGGTAGTTGAGACGGACGAGCCCGCCCCTCAGCTCGTATCGCAGCCCACACCTCAGGCGGCTCTTGTGGCTCCAGCGGCCCTTGTTCCAACTCGTTCCTCTGTGACCGTCGCTACTCAACTTTCGGACATCGACGAGTGGCGGGCTTTTGTTGACTATGCGCTTGGCAAGAGCCGCGTGCTTGGTGGCCCCGAGCCGGTGGAATCCGCCCTACTCGTTACCGGCTCGCGGCTCGAACGGCCGGACCGACTCCCATGTAGAAGCTCCACCCCAGCGGTGATCCTGGACCTCGATCAGGGCACATCGGCATTTTCGCCAAGCCCTTCGGCTCAACCTGTCGCCGGTCTTGCCGAGGGGCTGGCGCAGCTTCGCGCCGAGGGGGTCGTGGTGATGTGGGTCTCCGCAGCTGACGCAAACCGGGTCACCCCGATCGGTGAGGCCCTGCGCAGTTCGGGTCTCGACCCTGCCGGGAAGGATCCGCTCCTGCTCATCCGGAACGGGGAGCAACGCAAACAGGTGTTGCGAGACGACGCGAACAGGTCGGTCTGCATCATCGCCATGGCAGGAGACCGCCGCAGCGATTTCGACGAGCTGTTCGACTACTTGCGCGACCCTTCGGCCGCCGCCGGGCTCGATACGATGCTGGGTGATGGTTGGTTCATCGTGCGGCCACCCCTGGACGAAGCTCCGCCGCCAGTGAACTGAGCCGCCTCAGACGTAATTCGCCACCCATGCAACCGCCATCGCCGAAGGAACGAACAGCGCTTGGGCGAGCACGGTACCGACCAGGCGGCTGAACGAGATCCATACGATCGTGCGGCGGAACAGCGGCTCGCTGACCCGGCCTTCGACGACGTCATCGGTCATTACCGAGAGCTGGGGATCGATCAGCGCGAACAGCAGGATCGTCGCGAACCCGTTGATTACCGCCGAAAGCTGCGAGGCGGTAACCCGGAACTCGGGGTTCAGGTAGCCGGCGTAGAGCGAGGCCAGTACGCCGACGGTCAGCAGCGCCTGGGCTAGGCAATTGGCCAGCAGCACGCCCCAACCCACGCCCCGCGGCAGAGCGAGTTCGCGCAGCTGCTTGGGACGCGGCATGGCGAGCGAATCGCGGATCGTTCGCATCCCGGCCGGCGTCGCGCTGCGCATCAACATGCGGGTGGTCGAGCGGTGCTCCTGGAAATAGCCGATGGCGCGCGCGAACAGCCGCTGCGAGGTCGGCACCAGCAGGATACCGACGAACACCGCGATCGAAGCCGACATCAGCACCAACCGGAAATCGCCGAGCAGAGCTTCGCCGCTGTCGTTGGAAATCTGCGTCTCGATCCGCTTGGCCAGGAACGGCCCGAGGAAGCTGTTCGACATGCGCGAGATCAGGACGAGGATGTTGAACAGCGCAAAGCTCATCGCGATCCGCCGCGTGCGCACGCCCGCGATACGCGCGGCGTAGGCCAGCGTGCCGATGAGGTTGATGCCGGCCGTCAGCAGGCAGATGACGAGGAGCTGGGGGTCTATGTTCACGGCACCTGATTAGTCGAGCGAGGGACGGCCCGCCAGCGAGCGCGACGAGCTATCCCCTCTCGGTTAAGGCGGGTTGCCCCAGTCTACAGCACCGCGTCGAACGCGTCCGACAGGCGTCCCAGGCTACCCGGCACGTCCTTGAGCTTGTCGAGCCCGAACAGGCCCAGGCGGAAGCTCTTGTAGTCCGCGCCCTCGTCAACCATCAGCGGCACGCCCGCGGCGATCTGCAGGCCCTGGGCGGCGAACTTCTTGCCGTTCTGGATCTCGGGATCCTCGGTGTAGCTGACCACCACGCCGGGCGCCTGGAAGCCCTCGGCAGCTACCGAGCGGACCCCGCGCTGTTCGAGCATGCGGCGCACGGCATTGCCCTGCTCCCACTGCGCGGCCTTGAGCGTGTCGAAGCCGAGCGCCTTGGTCTCCAGCATCGACTTATGGAACGCCCGCAGCGCGTCGGTCGGCATGGTCGCGTGGTAGGCGTGGCCGCCGCCGAGGTAGGCCTCCATGATCGCGTTCCACTTGTTGAGGTCCATCGCGAAGCTGGTGGTCTGCGCAGCCTTGCAGCGTTCGAGCGCGGCCTCGGTCATCATCACCAGGCCGGCCGAGGGTGGGGCGGACCAGCCCTTCTGCGGGGCGGAGATGAGGATGTCGACGCCGGTGTCCTTCATGTCGACCCAGACGGTGCCCGAGGCGATGCAGTCGAGCACGAACAGCGCGCCGACTTCATGCGCGGCGCTGGCCACCTCGCGGATGTAGTCGTCGGGCAGGATCATGCCCGAGGCCGTCTCGACGTGAGGGGCGAAGATCATCTCCGGGCGGTCGGTGCGGATGCGTTCGACCACTTCCTCGATCGGCGCCGGAGCGAACGGAGCCTGTGGGCCGTCACCCTGACGGCGGGCCTTCAGCACGATCTCTTCGGAGGGGATCGAGCCAGCCTCGAAAATCTGCGTCCAGCGATAGGAGAAGAAGCCGTTGCGGATCACCAGCGCCTTCTTGCCGGTGGCGAACTGGCGCGCGACCGATTCCATCGCATAGGTCCCGCCGCCCGGCACCACGACCGCCCGGTGCGCGCCGTAGACCTCGCACAGCGTCCCGTGGATCTCACGCATGACCTGCTGGAAGGCCAGACTCATGTGGTTGAGCGAGCGGTCGGTGAAGACCACCGAATATTCGAGCAGGCCGTTGGGATCGACGTCGTTGCGCAGCGCAGGCATGGGGTTCTCCTTCTGCCGAGCCCGATTCACCCGATTTGCGCGGCAGTCAAATTTATCCGGGCGCTGCGCTGGATCCGTGGTTCGACAAGCTCACCACGAACGGGGGAGGGGTGGTGGCCTTCCTTCCTCCGTTCGTCCTGAGCTTGTCGAAGGAACCTTGTCGAAGGACGTTGTCGCCCCCCACGCTCTGCGATACAAAAATCGCCGAGGCGGAACGACGCCTGACGATGGAGGGGTAATCGATGTTCAAGTCACTACGTTTCGCGGCGATCGCTGCGACTGCTTCGCTGATTGCCGCGCCGGCCCTGGCGCAGTCTTCGCCGGTGCTCGGCACCTGGGCCACCGCGGTCGACGTGCAGGGCCAGAAGATCGAAGCCGAGATGACCTTCTCGCAGGCTGGCGGCGCCTATGCCGTGGCGATCAAGGACGGCCCGATGCCGGGCGCTCCGGCCGATGCCCCGCCGATGGAAAGCAAGATTTCGGACGTCGTGGTCGATGGGTCGAAGTTCACTTTCAAGCGCGCGCTGACCACGCCGCAGGGCGCGATGAACCTCACCTACACCGGCACGGTCGACGGCGATAAGCTGTCGGGCGAGGTCGGCTCGGACTTCGGTCCGATCGCGATCACCGGCTCGCGTAAGTAAGGCAACAGGCCTTAGGGCATCTGTAGCTCCGACCGGCCAGATAGCTTTTGTCGCGCGGCATAAGCTGCGGTACAAAAGCGCTGGCCGGTATGGGGCGGCTCCTGTCGTTGGAGGGATGCTCGATGCTGAGGACAATCCATTTCGCCCCGTTTGCCGTTGCAGCCTTGCTCGTCGCGGCTCCTGCCATGGCCGCGGATTCGCCAGTGGTTGGCACCTGGGCCACCGAGTCCGTGACGGACTTCGGGACTTTCAAATCGACACTCACCGTCACCGAGGTAGGGGAGGGCTACCAGGTCGACATCAAGGACGTGCCGCTCGAAGGCGCTCCGCCAGCGCCGCCGTCACCGCCTGGGGCGATCAGCGATGTCGTGGTCGACGGGACGACATTCTCGTTCAAGCGCAAGCTGACCACGCCGCAGGGCGAGATGCAGTTTTCCTACGTGGGCAATGTCGAAGGCGACAAGCTGACGGGTGAAGTCGACACCGGCCAGTTCGGCAAGATTCCGGTCACCGGCGTCCGCCAGTAACCTATTTCCCGGAGAGAAAGCTCTCGATCACCTCGCGCGCGGGGCGCGTCGGGCGGCGGGTCTCGGCGTCGAGGCAGCACCAGCTCGAACGGACTTCAGCGACGACTTCCTCGCCGCGGCGGATCAGCGTTTCGTAGAACGCCCGTGCGCCCTGGACTTTTTCGAGCAGGACTTGCGCCACCACGGTATCGCCGAGGAAAGTCGGGCGCCGGTAAGTGATCTCGTGCTTGAGCGCGACCCACAAGTGCCGGGCCACCGCCTCAGCCGGAGCGCGCGACCGCCAGTGGCCGATCACCGCGTCCTGCACCCACGTCAGGTAGCTGGCGTTGTTGACGTGCCCCATGAAGTCGATGTCCGCGGGGCCGATCTCGATCGGATGCAGGTAGGGGGATACGCTGTTCACAGTTGTGTAAGTAACATGAAGGAAGGTCGGCGGGAAGTGGGATGTTTTGGCGATATTTCTTGACATCAATAACCAAATAGGTTATAGACCCCGCCGTCAGTTGACACCTGACAAGCGACGGGTGCGGGAGCGTGTAGCGCTTCGCTTTCACTCCCGCAGCTAAGGCCGGCGCCCTTCGACATCGTCAGAGGGTGTCCGTAGGATACGAGGATGTGAAAACCGTTGGCGGGACTTGCGAGCCCTAACCGCCAGTGCCTCCTATCCGACAGGGCCGAGCAGCGAGTTTTGGTCGCAGCCCTCGCCGCCGTTCGCCATATGCTAGCGCAAGGCAATCCTGTGACGCCCAGGACGCGCCGGCCTTTGCCCGTCCGCGTTTTTGCCTCTGGCGTTAGGCCCGCGCTCGCCAGCGGGTGTTCTTGCATGTCTGGAACTCAAGATCCTCCCCGAGCTAGCTCGGGGAGGGGGACCGTTCGCGAAGCGAATGGTGGAGGGGCTCTTGCGTTCTTCCGCCTACCCCTCCGTCAGCCCTTAGGGCTGCCACCTCCCCGAGACAAGCTCGGGGAGGATATTGTCGCTACCCTTCCAACCACTCCACCAACGAAGCCAGGCAATCCCGCGCCAGCAGCTTCGACCGCTCCGGGCTCCACCCTTGCTCAGGATCGGGCAAGTCGTCGTTGTCCTTGAACGGCATCTCCAGCGTCATCGCGCAGGCGCCGAAGCGTTCAGCGAGCTGGTTGGTGCTCATCGACAGGTTGGCTTTGCCGGCCCCGGCCACCGGGTAGCCCTTGGCGGTCTGGAAGTCAGGACTCCGCCGTTCGAGGATCGAACGATAGCGCGAGTATTGCCCGCCCAGATCGTCGGTCCACGAAGGGATACCCTCGAACCCGGCGAGGAAATTCGCGGCAATCGCCTCGTCGCCGTGGACGTCCATCACGAAGCGCACCCCGCTCGCGTCCATCGCGTTGCGGATGGCCAGGACTTCGGGCGAACGCTCGGGCGTCGGCTCATGCCATTCGCGGTTGAGGTTCACCCCGGCGGCATTGGTGCGCAGGTGGCCGCGGGTCGAACCGTCGGGATTGCAGTTGGGCACGACGTACAAGCGGCACTTCTGCCGCAGCACGCGCGCCACCGGATCGGCCGGATCGCATAGCGCCTCCAGCGCGCCTTCCATCAACCATTCGGCCATGCTCTCGCCCGGATGCTGGCGGGCGATGAGCCACACGGGAATCGAACCTTCGCCCATCTCCAGGCAGTCGATCGGACGCCCGTCGAGGCTGTGTCCGAGGCAGCGATAGGCCACGCCCTCGCTTGCAGCGGCTTCGGCGATAAGGTCGTGGTGCCGTTCGAGCGAATAGGGCGCGAAGTAGGCGAACCAGGCGATGTCGCTATCGGGCGTGTGGCGGATGGTCAGGGTGCCGCCGTCCTCACTCTTGTCGAAGCTCGTTTCCGCGCGGGCCCAGTAGCTGCGGTCTTCCGACGCGCAGGCGCGGTAGCCACGCCAGCCCAGCGGATAGGCCGAGGCGTTGAGGTCGCCGATCTTCAGCTCGAGTTCCTGTCCTGCCGCACCGGCGACGCGGAAGTGGAACCACTGGTAGAATTCGGACTCGTGATCGTGCCGGATGCGCAGCCGGGCCTGGCTGCCGGAGATCTCGAGGACTTCGATGTTGCCGCTATCGAACGCGGCGTCGATGTGGATGTTCATCGCACCCGGATAGTCTCTCCAGACTGTCCGGGGAAGCCACCGAACAGCGCCCCGGCCAGGCGACCGGCGGCAGCATCCACGCTGCCGTAGTTGCTGTTGGCGGTGGCGTTGAACTGTGCGCCGCCTTCCCACAAAGCGTCGCCGCCGCCGGCCGGCTTAATCATGACGCGCATTTGAGTGACGACCTGATCCGACGGGCGCGGGGTGAGGTCGATGCCGACAGCCGCACCGACTCCGCCGTGCCTGGGATTGACCGCGCTCCCGCTCGCCGCGCCGACGCCCACGCTGACCGGCGAGTGGCCCGAGGCCTGCATCACGAACCGCTCGACCCGGACTTCGGCCACTTGCGGGGCGTCGCCCTTGACCACGGTGTAGCCGAGCCGGGTAAGCTCCGCGGCGACCGCGTCCTCGAACACGCGGTTTTCCAGCGAGGCGGAATCCTGACCCGGTGCCGCGCGGACCACGATCTCTCCTCGGCCGAGAAGATGTGGCTCACTGCCGGTGAAGCGGGTGACTTCGACCGGGGAGACGAATGAGGTGGTGCAGGCGCCAAGCGTCGCGACAAGGGCCACGGCGAGAGCGGGGGCGAGGAGGCCGGGGGCGGTCTTCATGAAGCCCAAACGCGCGAAGTGCCAAGCAGTTGCAGCCATTGTGCGGGTCCTCCCCTTGCAAAAACGATTGCGCCTTGACGCGATGCTACGTAGCCCGCGGACTGATGACCAGCCCTGTTCCAGTACTCGTCACCGGCGGCGCCGGATATATCGGCAGCCACGCTGTCCTCGCTCTGCTCGACAATGGCTGGCCGGTCACCGTGATCGACAATCTCACCACGGGGTTCCGCTTCGCGATCCCGGATGAAGCCGCGTTCTACGAAGGCGACATCGAAGACGGCGAGCTGCTGGCGCGCATCTTCGCCGAGCAGGGCATCAAGGCGGTGATGCATTTCGCCGGCTCGATCATCGTGCCTGAATCGGTCGAGAACCCGCTCAAGTACTACCACAACAACACCGTGAAGAGCCGGGCGCTGCTAGAGGCTGCGGTGAAAGCGGGCGTGCCGCATTTCATCTTCTCCAGCACTGCTGCGACATACGGGATTCCCAAGGACTCGCCGGTGTCGGAAGACTCGCCGAAAGAGCCGATCAATCCCTACGGTTGGTCCAAGCTGATGACCGAACGGATGCTGGCCGATACTGCGGCGGCGCATCCCATCAACTTCTGTGCACTGCGCTACTTCAACGTCGCGGGCGCGGATCCAAAAGTGCGAAGCGGACAATCGACCGTGGGCGCGACTCACCTGATCAAGGTCGCGGTCCAGGCTGCCCAGGGTCAGCGCGACAACGTCCAGGTCTTCGGTACCGACTACGACACCCCCGACGGCACCGGCGTGCGCGACTACATCCACGTCAGCGACTTGGCCGCGGCCCACGTCCTGGCGCTCGAGGCGCTGATCGCCGAGCCGGGGCGCTCGATGACCATGAACTGCGGCTATGGCCGGGGCTTCTCGGTCTTCGAGGTGCTCGATGCGGTTGATCGGGTGACTAACCGCACGATCGAGCGAGTGCTCTCGCCCCGCCGGGCGGGCGATCCGGATTCGCTTATTTCGGACCCGACAAGGATCAAGGCGACCTTGCCGTGGCAGCCGAAGCACGCCGATCTCGATGAAATCGTCAGGCATGCGCTCGCCTGGGAACGGCGCCTTTCGGAATTGCGCGGTCCAGCTTGACTTGAAGCGGCGCCGAGCATAGGGCGCGGCCACGAATTCCGGCATCGGGGGTGTCTCCGGTGCCGCACTTTTTTGGAAAATAGCCATGAAGATCGTCAACAGCCTCAAGTCGCTCAAGGGCCGCCACCGCGACAACCGCGTGATTCGCCGCCGCGGCCGGGTCTACGTGATCAACAAGACCAACCGCCGCTTCAAGGCGCGCCAGGGTTGATGTCTGCCGCGCCGCGATTCGTTCGCGGCCGCGATGACTTGCAGGGCCTCCGAGGAATCGGGGGCCTTTTGCATGCCTGAAGTCCCGCACGCCGTTGTCTTCGACATCGGCCGGGTCCTGTTCGACTGGAACCTGCGCTACCTGTTCGAAAAGCTGATCGCCGATCCGGCGGAGCTCGACTGGTTCCTCGCCAACGTCATCACCGAATCGTGGCACTTCCAAAGCGACGGCGGGCGCCCGTTGACCGAGATGCTGCCCGAACGCATCGCCGAGTTCCCGCAACACACGGCGCTGATCGAAGCCTATGCCGAGCGTTTCATGGAAACGCTGCCCCACGCCATTCCCGGCACGCACGAACTGGTCCGGCGCCTGGCCGAGCGGAACGTCCCGCTCTTCGCGCTGACCAATTTCGGTGCCGAGTTCTGGGCCCGCTTCCGTCCCGCCCAGCCGGTGTTCGACCCCTTCCTCGACGTGGTGGTTTCCGGCGAGGAGCGCTGCGTGAAGCCCGATGCACGAATCTACGAGATCGCCGAGACCCGATTCGGCCTTCCGCCAGAGGCGCTGTTCTTCACCGACGACAACCCCGCCAACGTCGCCGCCGCCCAGGCGCGCGGATGGCAGGCGCACTTGTTCACCGATGCCACTTCACTGGAAGCGGAACTGGTCGAACGGGGATTCCTGGCCTGAAGCAAATGACCCCCGCGCATAAAGGGGGGAGTCGCGCGGGGGCCGAGTCTGCGCCCGGGAGATGGAGTTTTCGCTGGGCGCTCGAGATACCTACATAGGTGTAAGCAAGTCTGGATCTCAGGCGCGAGGGGGCTGCCTGCGATAGCTGAGCGCCTCCGCCACATGGATCCGCCCCACCTGTTCGGCACCCCCCAGATCGGCAATGGTCCGCGCCACCCGCAGCATCCGCGTGTAGCCCCGCGCAGTTAGGCGCATGGCGTCCGCCGCTTGGAGCAGGAGCTTGCGGCCCGCTTCGTCAGGGGAGGCGTACCGGTCGAGTGCATCACCCTCGAGCTCCGCATTCGAACGCACCCCGCGCGGGGCCTGTCGGTTGCGAGCTGCGGCAACCCGGGCCGCGACCTCAGCTGAACCCTCGGCAGGCGGGGGCAGGGCTAGGTCGGCGGCGCTGACGGCCTCAACTTCCACATGTAGGTCGATCCGGTCGAGCAGCGGGCCTGAGACCTTGGACTGATAGTCGGCGGCGCAGCGAGGCGCGCGGCTGCAGGCGAGGGCGGGGTCGCCCAAGTGGCCGCAGCGGCAAGGGTTCATCGCCGCCACCAGTTGTACCCTCGCCGGAAAGGTCACGTGGGCGTTGGCACGCGCGACGTCGACCTTGCCGGTCTCAAGCGGCTGGCGCAGCGAATCGAGCACCGCGCGCTGGAACTCGGGCAGTTCGTCGAGGAACAGCACTCCGAGGTGGGCGAGGCTGACCTCGCCGGGGCGTACCCTAAAGCCGCCGCCTGTCAGCGCGGCCATCGAGGCCGAATGGTGCGGCGCCCTGAACGGACGGGTGCGGCTGATCTTACCGCCTTCGAGCGTGCCCGCGACCGAGGCAACCATGCTCACCTCCAGCGCTTCGGCCGGAGCGAGTTGGGGCAGGATGCCGGGGAGGCACGAGGCCAGCAGGCTCTTCCCCGCGCCTGGCGGACCGCTCATCAAGAGGTTGTGGCCACCGGCAGCGGCGATCTCCAGCGCGCGCTTGGCGGTCTCCTGCCCTTTGACTTGTCTGAGGTCGGGGCCAAAGCCCGGCTCTTCGACCTCGCCCGGTTCGGGCTGAGACAGCAGCTGCGTGCCCTTGAGGTGGTTGAGCAGGCTGACGAGCCCCGGCGCCGCGACAACGGGGATGCCGCTGGCCCAGCGTGCTTCGGCGCCTTGAGCGGCGGGGCAGATCAGGCCCCGCTCCCTCTCGCTGGCATGGAGCGCGGCGAGCAGCACGCCGGGCGATGGCACGATGCGGCCATCTAGGGCCAGTTCTCCGACGGCGATCCAGTCGGCCAGTTGCTCGGCATCGGTCACGCCCATCGCGGCCAGCAGAGCGAGCGCGATGGGTAGGTCGTAGTGGCTCCCTTCCTTGGGCAGGTCCGCTGGCGAGAGGTTGATGGTGATTCGCTTGGGCGGCAGCGACAGGCCCATCGCAGCGAGCGCGGCCTGCACCCGTTCCCGACTTTCCCCGACGGCCTTGTCGGGCAACCCGACGATGGTGAAGCGCGGCATGCCGGGGGCGACCTGGCACTGCACCTCTACCTCGCGAGCCTCCAGGCCGAGGTAGGCGACCGTCGATACTAGTGCGACCAAGGGAACATCCTTTCAAATCAGCTAGATAGACCTCTGTTGTTCTAAGTGTCGAGCGCAGATCAAATTCATGGGTATTCCCCCGTCCGACGCGGGTTGGGCCCAATTGTCGGACCCCCGTGGAGTCCGGGATAAGCGACCGACGCCTCGGGAACGCGCTGTCGTTCCGGGCTTGAGAGATGCGTGGCCTTGTTTGCCTCCTGGCACTGCCCTGTGCCTTGTCGCTCGCGGCACCCGCCGCAGCGCAGACGGCCACCACCGCCCAGCAGGCGACATCTGCTGGCGGGCAGACCTCCGTGCTCAGCTTTGTCCCGAGTGCCTGGACCCCGATCGCCAGCTACGGTCCGTTCGCGGTGATGGAGAAGCGTACCGCTGCCCTGGTCGGCAGCACCGACGCCCGCTCACCGGCGGCCTTCCGCGCCATGCTGCGCGATTACCCGGCGATCGACACGCTCGTGTTCATCGAATGCCCCGGCACTTACGACGACCGCGCCAACCTGGCGCTCGGCCGGCTGATCCGGCTGGCGGGCCTTGGCGTCTATGTTCCCCCAGGCGGCTCGGTCCGCTCGGGGGCGATCGACCTGATGCTGGCCGGCACCAACCTGGTGATCGCCGACAGCGCGGTGTTTGCCGTCCATGCCTGGCGCGAAAGAGGCGGGCGCGAGGCGGGCCAGGTTCCGGCCGATTCGTGGGAGCACACGAAATATCTGGCCTATTACCGTGAAATGGGCATGACGCTGCCGCAAGCGAAGGCGTTCTATGCGATGACCAATTCGGCGCCGCATGAAAGCCCTCGCTGGATGTCGGGCTCGGTCATGCGCGAATGGATCAAGGGCGATCCGGTGCTGGTGCGATCCTCGCAGCAACTCGGCCGCCTTGACTTGGGCGCACCTCTCCACTAACCGCCCGCCCCGTACCAAGGCCGCCTGAGCTGCGGCCCTTTTTGTTGATTCAGGATTTACGACGATGAAGCGCACTTTTCAGCCGAGCAACCTCGTCCGCGCCCGGCGGCATGGCTTTTTCGCCCGCAAGGCGACCGTTGGTGGCCGCAAGGTTCTGGCCAACCGCCGCAAGCGTGGCCGCAAGAAGCTCTGCGCCTGAGCATAGGGCTCGATCCCGGCGGATCGCCGGGATTGTTCGCATTCGACGCTCTTCGGATTTCGTCCGGAGGGCGTTTGTGCGTTTGTGCCCATCTGGCGGCGCGCCGAATCAGCACCTAGATATGCGGCCACAATGACCGCCGGCATCCAGATCATCCGCAAACGGGCAGACTTCGTTGCCGCCAATCGCGGGCTGCGAGTCGCGCGTCCGGGCTTCGTGCTCCTGGCCCTGGCGAACAACGGACAGGGCAAGCGCTACGGCATCACGGTCACCAAGAAGATCGGCAATGCGGTGGTCCGCAACCGCATGAAGCGCCGCTTCCGCGAGCTGCTGCGAGAGGCCCTGCCCGCAGACGGATTGCCCGATCACGACCACGTTCTGATCGGCCGCGAAGGCGGGATCGAGCGCGACTTTTCCAAGCTGCGCGAAGAGCTTGCAGTTGCGCTGTCCCGCGCCACGGCGGGCAAGGGTGACCCGCCGCGCCGCAGAGGACCGTCGCGCAAATGAAGCAGGTCCTGATCGTCATCGCCAGGGCCTGGCAACTCGGCCCCTCGCGGGTCCTTCCGCCCTCGTGCCGCTATCAACCTTCGTGCAGCCAGTACGCTATCGAGGCGGTCGAAAGACATGGCGCGATCAAGGGTGGATGGATGGCCGCCAAGCGTCTAATGCGCTGCCACCCATGGGGGGGACACGGCTATGACCCGGTGCCCTGACGAGTGGCACGGTAATCGGATCTAGGATCGCATCTTGAACAATCAGCGTAACCTTATTGTCGCTGTCGTGCTGTGCATGGCGCTGCTGCTCGGCTTCGACCTGGTCATGGGTCGGCTCTATCCGCAGCCTGCACCGACCGCACAAGTTGCCGCCGAGGCCGACGCGCCGACTCAACCCGCCGCGGTCAAGCATACCCGCGAAGGTGGTCTGACGGATCCGATCGAAATGGCCGAAGAGGTCAAGGATCTGAAGACCGTGCTCGCCACGCCGGGCCGCGTTGCGATCGAGGCGCCGAAGGTCGCCGGCTCGATCAATCCGGTCGGCGCGCGAGTCGATGACATCACGCTCACGGCGCACCGCCAGACGGTCGAAAAGGACAGCGGCCCAGTGCGGCTGTTCTCGCCCAACGGCACCCCGGCGCAGCAGTTCGCGCAGTTCGGCTGGATCGGCCAGGGCGTTGCGCTTCCGGGCCCGCAGACCGTGTGGCAGGTGTCGGGCGGACCGCTGGCACCCGGCAAGCCGGTTACGCTGACCTGGGACAACGGCCAGGGCCAGCGCTTCACGCAGCGCTTCACGATCGACGAATTCTACATGCTGACGGTCGAACAGACCGTGGCGAATACCGGCGCCGGCACCGTCGCCCTGCGGCCCTATGCCTTCATCAACCGCACCAGCCGCACGGCCAGCCAAAGCAGCTTCAATCTCCACTCCGGTCCGATCAGCGCTTCGGATGGAAGCGTGAACTTCAAGGTCAGCTACGGTGGGTGCAGCAGCTTTTCGTTCGTTTCGCGGTGCGTCGATCTCGGTGAATTGAAGCGGGTTCCAGTGGCGGGCAAGCCGGCCTGGCTCGGCTTTACCGACATCTTCTGGCTTTCGGTCCTGGTTCCCGAAGACGGCGCGCGCGTTGAAAGCGGCTTCCAGGCGCTCGGCAACGAACTGTTCCGCGCCGACGTTGTCTATGACCCCGTCACGTTGACTCCGGGCACGCAGGCCACTCGCACGACGCGCCTGTTCGCAGGCGCCAAGGAAAGCGAAGTCCTCAATCATTACGAAAAGGGCGGGATCGAGAACTTCGGTCTGGCGATCGACTGGGGCTGGTTCCGCTGGCTGATGTATCCGATCTTCTGGCTGTTGAAGCAGATCTACGCGGTGACCGGTAACTTCGGCGTGGCCATCATGCTGCTGACGGTGATCGTGCGCGGACTGATGTTCCCCGTCGCGCAGAAGCAGTTCGCCAGCATGGCGCAGATGCGTGCCGTGCAGCCGAAGCTCAAGGCGCTGCAGGAACGGCACAAGGACGACAAGGTCCGCCTGCAGCAGGAGATGGGCAAGCTCTACAAGGATGAAGGCGTCAACCCGCTTGCGGGATGCCTGCCGATCTTCCTGCAGATCCCGATCTTCTTCGCCCTCTACAAGACGCTGCTGATCGCGATCGAGATGCGGCACAAGCCGTTCATCCTGTGGATCCACGACCTTTCGGCGCAGGACCCGGCGATGATCCTGAACCTGTTCGGCCTGCTGCCGTTCACGCCGCCGAGCCTGCTCTCCATTGGCGTGCTGGCGGTGCTGCTCGGCTTCACCATGTGGCTGCAGTTCAAGCTCAACCCGGCGGCGATGGATCCGGTCCAGCAGCAGATGTTCATGATCATGCCCTGGGTGCTGATGTTCGTCATGGCCCCGTTCGCGGCGGGCCTTTTGATCTACTGGATCACCTCGAACGTCCTGACGTTGGGACAGCAGAAGTACCTCTATTCGAAGCATCCACAGCTCAAGGCGCAGGCGGACAAGGACGCTGCCGACAAGTCCCGCGCCTCCGAACGTGACAAGGCCAAGGGGTGACCGATCAAGAGCAAGAGCAAGGGCAAGAAGCGCTGATCGAGGAAGCTCGCCGGCTGTTTTCCGGCCGGGTGGACTTCCTCAAGTCGGCGCCTTCGCTCGACTTCCTGCCTGATGGCAACTTGCCGGAGGTGGCCTTTGCCGGCCGCTCGAATGTCGGCAAGAGCTCACTGATCAACGCCGTGACCGGGCGCAAGTCCATCGCCCGCGCTTCGGTGACGCCGGGCCGCACGCAGGAACTGAACTTCTTCGAGGTTGGGGAGCCGACGCGCTTCCGGCTGGTCGACATGCCCGGCTATGGCTTTGCCAAGGCTCCGGTGAAAGTGGTCGAACGCTGGCGCCGCCTGGTGCGCGACTTCCTGCGCGGACGGGCTGCGCTACAGCGTACCTTGGTGCTGATCGACAGCCGCCACGGTATCAAGCCGCCCGACGAAGAGATGATGAAGATGCTCGACGAGGCCGCGGTCGGCTATCGCCTGGTCCTGACCAAGGCGGACAAGGTCAAGGCCAGCGAACTGGCCGAAACCCTCGCCAAGGTCGAAGTCCAGGCGCGCAAGCATGTTGCGGCCTATCCGGTGATCCACGTGACCAGCGCCGAAAAGGGCATGGGCATTCCGGAATTGCGCGCCGCGATTCTCGCCGACGCGCTCGGCTGAACCCAAGACATCAGGCGCCGGCTGGCGCCTTGTGACAAATAGCTGACGCCCCTTGTCACGCCAGGGTGGGTCAGCGGGGTCGACGCTTGTCGGATAAATTCGGCGAATTGTGACAATCCGGCGAGATGGAAACTTCTTGGCGTCATCTGCAAAGCCAGAACCCGTTACCTTGCTACGGTTATGAAAGGGGTCGACGCGGCAATTTGGTGCCGTTTGGAGGGTAAACAGTGCACCAGGTTCGTGTGGCCTCGCTGGCGTGTTACGCCCAGGTAGCCGGCCAGGTCGGCCTCGATGGCCCGGCGATGCTGCGCGAGGCTGGGCTGCAGCTCTCGGGGTTGAACGACCCGGAGATGCGCATTTCCGCCGGCGCGGCCGTCAAGCTGCTCGAAGTGTCGGCCGAGCGTTCCGGGTTCGATAGCTTCGGACTGCTCATGGGCGAGGCTCGGTCCTACTCGAGCCTGGGTCCGCTTTCGCTCCTGCTCGAGCGGCTGGAAAACGTCGGCCAAGTGCTGGGCGCGCTGACCCGCTATCGCCGCCACCTCAACGATGTTCTCAACATGGCCGTGGAAGAGCAGGACGGCACCAGCATCATCCGTGTCGAACTGATCCCGGAGTATGCTCGGACCCAGGTGCTCGACTACTCTCTCGGGTTCGTGGCCAAGATCCTGCATTGCGTCTCGGGCGGGCGTTGGGTTCCCTCGATGATCCACCTCGAACGCAAGGCGCCGTCGGACCTGTCGATCGCGCGCCGACTGTTCCGTGTGCCGGTGGAGTTCGAAAGCAATTTCAACGGCATTTCGTGCCCGGCGGATTCGCTCGCCATCGCCTTGCCGATGGCCAATGCCGAAATGGCCCACCATGCCGAGAGCCTGCTCGCGCTGGTGCCGCTCGGGCCCGAGGATGCCCCCATCAGCGAGCGGACCAAGCGCCTGATGATCCAGCTCCTGCCCAAGGGCCTGACGACCGTCGAACAGGTCGCCAGCACTTTCGGGATCAGTTCCCGCGCCCTGCAGCGCAACCTGGAACAGGAAGGGCAGAGCTTCGCCCTGCTCCTCAACGAGGCCCGGCGGGAGCTGGCCAAGCGCTATCTGACCAACTCCACCCGATCGATCACCGCGGTGGCAGAGTTGACCGGCTATGCCAGCCTCAGTTCCTTCAGCCGCTGGTTTGCCCGCGAATTCGGCACATCCCCACATTCCTGGCGCGCCGCCAAACTGCGCTCCGCCCTTGAAGGCACGCGGCCGTGAGCGGCGTCATTTTCAGCCTGAGGGACGGGGAGGTCTGGGCTAGCTGGCCGGGCAACCCCAACGCCGTGCGCCTTGGCGAAGTGGGCGAAGTCTCTGCAATGATGCGTGATTTCCTGCAGCAAGTGGAACTGGGCGAGCGCCTGAACCGGAAGTCAGGGCCTTCGGAATAGTCCCCGAAGGGTTGATGCCGCGAAGACTCACTCCCGGTCGCGGCGGCGGCGCGAAATGTGAACAGCGTTGACTCGTTCTTGAATTGCTGGGCAAATGCCCTTCGAGGCTAAGTTCGGGAAAACGAGTGGGTTCTCGATACGCTCAAGACCACGCCATTGGGCACAGAACGTCCCACGATGACGGTCACACCCTCGCATCACCTGATGTTATCGCTACCCTCGTCGCCGGCGCCTCGACGCCGATCGATGTGTTCGAGAAGCTCGTCAACGGACTGCCGGACCAGATCGCCCTGCTCGATATTCGCTGGAACATCATCGCCAGCAATGACGCCTGGACGGATTATTGCGCGGCTCATGGGTTCGAAGTCTTCCAGGTAGGCCACAACTACCTCCAGGAACTCGAGCGGCTCAGCGAGGAAAAGCGAGAGGCGTCGCGAGCGACCGACGCCGTGGTCGCCGCCATCAAGGAGTTCGAGCAAGGCCGGCCGAGCATGTACCGGCACGTCTACAGCGGTCCGCGCGACGGGCAGGAAACCCAGATCCGCATCGCGAGCATGGAGATCGGCGGCCGCAAGTACTTCACCGTTACCCGGATCGACGTGACCGAGCTGGTCCAGCTGCGCCGCCTGCGCCAGGGCTTCAGTACTTCGCTGATCCACACCCAGGAGGAAGAGCGCCGCCGGATGGGGCGTGAGATTCACGATTCCACGATGCAGCAGCTTTCCGCGCTCGGACTGGCGGTCAGCCAGTTGAAGCGCACCCGCTTGCCGGGCGAATCCCTGGCGCTGGTCGATGACATCGAGGAACTGCTGTTCGATGCCCAGCGCGAACTCCGCTCGATCGCCTATCTCGCGCATCCCCCTCAGCTCAGCCGGATGGAGCTTTCCGAAGCGATGCGGACCCTGGTCGAGGGCTTTGGCCGGCGGGCTGGCCTGCTCACCACGTTCGAGGTCGAAGGCGAAACCGACGTGCAGTGGCAGAACGCCCGAGTGGCAATCTATCGCGTGCTGCAAGAAGCGCTGTCGAACGTGCACCGCCATGCCCACGCCACGCAGCTGTCGGTCAGACTCATCGGGCGCCAGTCGATGATCCACCTGATCGTGGCGGACAATGGCCGGGGGATGCCGGTCGACGTGTCCCCGGGCGTTGGCCTGCTGGGCATGCGTGCTCGGCTGGCAGAACTCGGCGGTCGCGTGATTCTGCGCAACCTGTCGCCGGGCACGGCCGTGATCGGCAGCGTGCAGCGGACCTGATCCGCGCCGGTCGGTTCAGTCTCGACAGTCCAAGAATGAACGCCTAGGGCGCGCAGCGGGCAGACAGGGCGCCGAGCGTGAAGCTAATCATCGGTAACAGGAACTACTCGAGCTGGTCGCTTAGGGGCTGGCTTGCAGCCAAGCAGTCGGGCCTCTCGTTCGAATCGCTGACCGTCCATATCGACGGCGACGACTGGCAGGCGACCAAGCGCACCGACGACGAATTTCAGCCCTCCGCCGGCAAAGTGCCAGTGCTGTGGGACAACGAGGTGGTGGTGTGGGATTCGCTCGCCATCCTCGAATACTTGGCCGACAAAGTCGGGCGTGACCGCTTCTGGCCGAAAGACGATGCCGCGCGTGGCATGGCGCGGGCGATGGTGGCGGAAATGCACAGCTCCTACCTCGCGTTCCGCCGGCAGTGCCCGATGAACATCCGCAAGCGCGTCGAAGGGCTGGAGCTGACCGACGATGCCCGTCATGACATCGTGCGCATCCTCGGCCTGTGGGCAGAGGCTCGCGCGCGGTTCGGCAAGGGCGGGCCGTTCCTGTTCGGCACGTTCGGCGCCGCAGACATCTTCTACGCCCCGATCGTCACTCGCCTGGTCACTTACGGCATCGGCGTTCCTGGCTTCGCCCAGGCCTACATGGAGGCGATCTGGGAACATTCCTGGATGCAGGAATGGATCCAGGGCGCCGAAGACGAACAGTGGGTCATTGAACAGTTCGAGGTGGCGTAACGCCGGTCAGCCTTTCGGCAGGTAAGGCGTCCCGTCGTTGTGCAAGTAGGCGCCGGGCTCGAACCGCAAGTCGATGTCGGGGTAGTCGCCCCGATCCTTGTCAGGGTCGCCTGCGCTGATCGCCACGAAGCTGCAGTCGGTCTCAGTGCGGTTCTGCAGGCAGTGACCGTTGGTCACACCCTTGGGCCAAGCCGCTACATCTCCGGCCCGCAGCACGGTCTCTCCGTCGTCCTCGACCAGCACCGCCTCGCCCGAGAGCATCACCAGCAACTCGTCGACCTCGGCATGCCAGTGGCGCTGCGAGGACCACGCGCCGGGCTTCAGCACCACATGGCTCGCGCCCATTTCGTTCAGCCCACCCGCAGGCGCCAGCCGGCGCCACCAGCGGCCTTCGACGTCGCGATCGTAGGGATCCGGATAGCCTGTCCGGTTCGACTGCGGGATGGCGTCGAGATCGAGCTTGGGCATGATCTTCATCTCCGGCTGGAAAGAGGCATGACGCTCGTCTAACCCGCCAGCGATGGGAAATTCCAGCGACGTTGTGAGCTACGCCGAGCGGCTGATTGCCTGCAAGAGCGTCACCCCTGCCCGCGGGGGCGTGTTCGACGTGCTTGAGGCGATGCTCGCGCCCTTGGGGTTCGAGGTTCACCGCTTCGTCGCCGGTGAAGCGCCGGACGGCCCGGTCGAGAACCTCTTCGCGATCCGCCGCGGACCTCAGGGAAGCCGCCACCTCGCCTTTGCCGGCCACGTCGACGTGGTCCCGGAAGGCGAAGGCTGGACCAGCGGCGCCTTCACTCCGGAACGGCGCGGCGCGCTGCTCTATGGCCGCGGGGCGGTCGACATGAAGGGGGCAGTCGCGGCGATGGTCTCCGCGGCAGCGGAAGTCCCGGTGGAAGCCGGGACGCTGAGCTTCATCATCACAGGCGATGAGGAAGGGCCAGCTGTCTACGGCACCCGCGCCCTGATCGACCAGATGCGCGAGCGCGGAGAGCTTCCGGACTTGTGCCTGGTCGGCGAGCCGACTTCGGTCAATCGCCTGGGCGACATGATGAAGATCGGCCGGCGCGGTTCGGTCAACGTGTACCTGGAGGTCGAAGGGAGCGAAGGCCACGTCGCCTATCCTCACCTGGCCGACAACCCGATCCCGCGACTGGTGGCGATGCTGGCGGAGCTCGACGCACTCGATCTCGACCAGGGGACCGAGTGGTTCCAGCCCTCGAACCTGGAGATCACCGAACTCGAAGTCGGCAACCCGGCCACCAATGTCATACCGGCCCGGGCGAAGGCGCGCATCTCGATCCGCTTCAACGACACCCATACCGGCGCAGAATTGGCCCAGAAGGTCACAGAGATCGCCCGCAAGCATGGCGGCACCGCCAGACCGATTATCTCCGGCGAGCCGTTCCTGACGCCTCCAGGCGCCTTCTCCGACATAGTCAGCACGGCAGTCGCGGCCGAGACCGGCATCGCGCCCGAAGCCTCCACCAGCGGCGGCACGTCCGACGCGCGGTTCCTTCGCGCGCTGTGCCCGGTGATCGAGTTCGGCCTGCCCAACGCGACCATGCACAAGCGCGACGAGGCGGTGGCGCTTGAAGACCTCGAATGCCTGGTGCGGATCTATCGTCGGATCGCCCTGGCGGCCTTCGCCTAGTCAACCTTAGATCAGTGCCCCTCCCGCGCGGGAGGGGAGGACCTCCGTACGTATTATCACGGAGTTTTCATCCCTGATGGTAGCGCTACCAATACGCGCACCATCGGCAGAAAGCCGAAATAAAACAGGGAGGATAGCGTGGTTTCACGCCTTGAGATCGTGCGCCGTGAACTGCTGGCCGCGGTGGCCATTTCCAGTCTGATGCTGCCAACGCTGGCGCAGGCCGAATCCGAGGCAGTCGAAGCCGAGGCTGAGCAGCCGCCGGTCGATGAGTTCGATCTTGAGAACTGGGATGAGGAGAACGTGATCCTCGTCTCCGGCTACCGGGCGTCGCTGCAAAGCCAGACCAATGCCAAGCGCGAATCGACTGGCTTCACCGACACGATCTTTGCCGAAGATATCGGCAAGTTCCCTGACACCAACATCGCCGAATCGCTCAACCGCATTCCCGGCATCACCATCGGCCGCGAAGTCACCGGAGAGGGCGTGACCATCGCCATCCGCGGCCTCGGCAGCGCCTTCACCCGGGTGTTGCTGAACGACGCGCCCGTGGCGATCGCTTCGGTGCGGTTCGATGCGCAAGGGACCAACCGCGAAGTCGACCTCGACCTCTTGCCGACGGAACTGTTCACCCAGCTCACGGTCAGCAAGTCGCCAGTGGCCAGCCAGGTCGAAGGCGGCGCGGCCGGCACCGTCAACTTGCGCGCCGCCCGCCCGTTCGACAATTCGGAGCCCTACGTCAGCTACGGCCTGCAGGGCTCGAAAGTGAGCGGAGCGGACAAATGGGGCTATCGCGGTCACGTGCTGGCGAGCGCGACGTTCGGCGACTTCGGCATTCTCGTCGGCGGGGCTGCGGTCAGGAATAACTTCCACGTCGAAGGCTTTGAGACGATCGGCTGGACCAATCCGAACCTGACCGCCGCTCAGCGCCTCGGTCCCGACGAATTGCGCAATCCTACCAGGGGCGGCAACTTCACCATCCCTTCGACCGTGCCGAGCAATGCGGGCAATGGTCTGGTCCCCGGCGCGGCGATCGACGAGGCATTCCTGCTCGCCAACAATCCCGGTGCGACGATCGACCAGATCGACAACGGCCTGATTCCGCGCCTCGGCCGACCGCGCTCCGAGATTGGGGAGCGCCAGCGTTATAACGGGTTGGTCGCGCTCGAATGGCGTCCCAGCGACGACTTCCATTTCTACGTCGACGGCATGTACGCGAGGCGCACCACCGATTTTACCCGCACGTCGATGAACTGGGCGGTCCGCAACGGCGCGGCGATCCCGCTCAACACGACTTATGACCGGGATGATTGCTCGCAGGGCTGCGTCGTCACCGGCGGCACTTATGCCAACTCGCAATTCTTCCTCGAATATCGCCAGTACAAGGACACGCAGGAATATTACGGCGTCAATCCGGGGGCGGAGTTCACCTTCAACGAGTGGCTGAAGGGCGACTTCAACGTCAATTACACCAAGAGCACGTTCCACCGCGAAAACCCGACATTCCTGGTCACGACGCCACCCAACGGGGGCGCGACGGTGACTTATCGCAATGACGGCAGCGTTCCCTCGATCGAGACCGACATCGACCTCAACGACCCCGCCAACTTCGGCTGGGTCGGCGGCGGCCGCGTCAACCTCAACGGCGAGGATCGGGAGACCGAGACCATAGGCGTGCGCGGCAGCCTGCTGTTTGGCGACGAGAAGCGTCTCAGCGTGCGCGTAGGCGGCGCCTATGACGACACCCGCCGCCGCATCACGCCGTTCGACAATACAAACCCGTGGCAGAACGCGATCTGCGGCAACGGGCCAAGCGTCACGCTGCTGGCGCCCAATACCGTGACCACCCCATGCTCCGGGCTTGACCAGCCGGGCAGTTCCACACCTGCAGGCTTCCCTAGTTTTCCAGGCTTCGGGTCCAACGCCACGAGTGGCGCTCCGCCGCTAATCTATGCCGGCTCGCTCATCCCGAACGCTTTGGTGCCCAGCTACCTGCGGCCGGGCGGCAACGGTTACGTCACCGTCGATTGGGACAAGGTCAAAGCCGACACCGACTATGCCGGTCATCTTGCGAACGCGCCGGAGATCAACGCGAGTGCCACTGGAGCGAACGGCGGCTTGATCCGCGAGAAAGTCGCCAGCAGCTTTGTCGAGGGCAACGGCATCTTCTACGTCGGCGATGACACGCTGCGGCTGAACGGGGGTCTGCGCGTAGTGTGGACCGAACAGTTCGTCGGCGGGCGAGTCAGCTTGCCCGATCCGCGCAACAATCCCGTGGGCGCTCCTCCGGTTGCCGATGGTGGTCGCTATCAAAACGTGATCAACTTCCCGACCACCAGGACGAGCTATTCGAACCTGCTTCCGTCAACGAGCATTGCCTACGAATTTGGCGGCAAGGCCGTAGCGCGCGCCTCGATCTCGCGAACGATGACTCGGCCCGATCCCAATGCCATGCTGCCCGGCGCGAGCTTCGTGCAGCCGTCGTCCGACATCGGCACTGTCGGGAACAGCGCGCTCGATCCCTATATCTCGGACAATATCGACGTGGGGTTCGAACTCTATACCGGCGGTGAAGGGGTGATCGCCTTCGCGGCCTTCCGCAAGTCAATCACCGGCTTCACCGTCAATAGCCTGACCAACGTGCCGTTCTCATTCTTCGAACAATACGGCATCAACCTGGACTCCCTGACCGAGACCCAGCGCCAAGCCCTCGCCTCGCGCGCTCAGCCGGGCCAGGCGCTGCGAGACGTCAGCGTGGTGGTCCAGCAGCAGGTCAACGCCGACGGCAAGCTGAAGGTCAACGGCCTCGAATTCCAGCTCACGCAGCCGCTCGATTTCCTGACTGAGTATGTCGGCGTGTCGGGCTTCGGCGTGCAGGCGAACCTGACCTTGATCGATCAGAAGGGCCAGGGCGCCGGGGCTCCCGCCGTGGCGATTGGCGTCTCGCCGATGACCTACACGCTGACCGGCTACTACGAGAAGGGCGCGATCTCCACCCGCCTGACTTACACCCGCAACGACGGATCGCAGGGTTCGGGCCTCAACCAGAACGGCATTCCGCAAGCGGCTATCTTCGGGCGCGGCTACTCGCAGCTCGACTTCTCGGGCAGCCTCGACCTTGGCTACGTGTTCGACAACGAGCGTCTGCCAACCCTGGTGCTCAACGCGACCAACCTCACCGAGCAAGCCCAGGGCAGTTACTTCCAGTTCCCGAACGCGATCTTCAACCAATACAATCCTGGCCGGACCGTGCTGGTGGGTATTCGCGGGACGTTCTGACGGTTGGGAGAAGAGCGAGAGACCTTCTTCCGTTCGTGGTGAGCTTGTCGAACCACGCTGGCGCTGCGCTGGCGTGGTTCGGCAGATCCAGGACGAACGGGTTAGGGGTGAAGGATATCTCACGCAGAGGCGCAAAGCGCTTGCTCCACACCTCCCCCTCTTTCGTCATTCCCGCGAACGCGGGACCCCAGGGCGGAGCAGCGAAAAAGAGCCGACTGGGTCCCCGCGTTCGCGGGGATGACCATGGGCGGAAAAAGGAAGTGGGTCATGGACGCTCATCCCCGCCCGCCTCCAGCGCGATGCTCGACCGATGCGGATTGCTTCGCTACCTTCGCCGATAGAACAAGGGAACGGGGTAGGCATGAGCACTGACGCGGAGCAGATCGCCCAAGAAGCCACGCCTGCCGGCCACAGCAAGTTGCAGTGGCGTATCCTGATCGGTTTTATCGGCGGTCTCGCCGCTGGCCTGCTGACATATGCCATCGCACCCGACGCTGCCTGGCTGCAATGGGTGGTGACCTACGTCACGGGCCCGATCGGGCAGATATTCCTGCGCCTGCTGTTCATGCTGGTGCTGCCGCTGCTGTTCTCCGCACTCGTCGTCGGCATTGCCGAGATGGGCGAGATCCGCGCCCTGAAAGCGATCGGTTTGCGCACTCTGGCTTACACTGTGATCGTCTCGAGCATTGCGGTCGCCGTTTCGCTGGTGCTGGTGAATGTCCTCAAGCCCGGCCAGGGTGTCGATCCCGCGGCGGCCAACGAGCTGCTCGCCCAGGGGAGCGCCAGCGCCGCCAGTATCGTCGCGGCCTCTGCGGAGAGCGAGGCCGGGGTCAACGCCTTCGTTGCCATCGTGCCGAGCAACGTCGTCTCAGCGATGAGCAACAACGACATCCTCGCAGTGATGTTCTTCGCTCTCATGTTCGGCATTGGCCTACTACTGGTCCGCACTCCGCGCACTCAGGTGCTCAAGGAAGCGATCGAAGGCGTGTTCGAAGTGGCGATGAAGCTGATCGGCATCGTCATCCAACTCGCGCCGATCGCGATCTTCTGCTTCATGTTCAACCTCTCGGCGCAGTTCGGCTGGGATCTGCTGCCGCGGCTCGCCGCGTTCGTAGGCGTGGTGCTGCTGGCGCTGGGCGTGCAGATGTTCCTGGTGTTTCCGGCGCTGCTCAAGTTCGTCGCCGGCAAGAGCCCCGTCGCATTTTTCCGCGAGACACGCGAGGCGAGCGTGATGGCGTTCTCCACCGCCAGCTCCAACGCGACGCTGCCGACCTCCCTGCGCGTGGCAGAGACCCAGCTCAAGCTGCCGCCCAAGATCTCGCGCTTCGTCCTCACCATCGGGGCCACTGCCAACCAGAACGGCACGGCGATGTTCGAAGGCGTGACGGTGCTGTTCCTCGCCCAGTTTTTCGGCGTCGACCTGACGCTGGCCGATCAGCTGTTCGTCATGCTCGTCTGCATCCTGGCCGGCATCGGCACCGCGGGCGTGCCTGGCGGCTCGCTGCCGGTGATCGCGCTGATCCTCGCGGGCGTAGGCGTGCCGCCCGAAGGGATCGGCCTGATCCTCGGCGTGGATCGCTTCCTCGACATGTGCCGCACGACGCTCAACGTGGTCGGCGATCTCGTCGCCGCCCAGGTGATCAGCAGCCTCAGCCGTGAGCCGTCAGTAGCCGAAGCGACCTAGTCGGCTGGTGGTTCGGGCGGGTCGGAGCTCTCCGAACTGCTCGACGTGTCGGGATTCTCCGTGGTTAGCCTAATGGGCACGAACCTGCCAAGCCGGCACCGCGGGCCACGTGCGGACCCGGCCTGTAGCACGGTGATCATATCGGTGTGACAGAGCCGCCCGGCGGTGGCCTGGTACGCGAAGCGCTGCTGGAAACCGAGCTGCGGGCAGCGATTGGGCAGGGTGTTACGGAAGGTCTGGTTGCCGGCCATCCTGAAGTCGATCGTGAAATCGTCATGCACCCGCGTATTTCGGATACGAGCGATGCTGATACAGTTGACCGGCTCGCCAACGACCTCCGCCGCTGGGGCGCGGCTCTGAGGCGTTCGATCGGTTCCGCTTCCGTCCGCACAGGCTGCCAACGACAGCAATCCCGCGCAGGCCAGCGCGGGCGTAACCACTTTCATGGTCATCGCACATACTCCCTCTGTTGCGCCCCAGCTGCAGGCAGGGGGTCATTCAGTAGAGGGAATCGTTGCCCGCTTGCTCTTCGCGGTGGGCCTCTCGAGCACCTTATCCCGATAGGAGCATAAGTCGATTACGGCGCAACGCCAACACTCCGGCTGGCGCGCTTTGCAAATATATCGGCCGTGGAGAATCAACCAGTGGTGCGCGTGACGCCGGAACGGCTGCGGCACGCGGTTCTCCAGTTTGGCTTCGACCTGGTCGGGGGTCTTGCCCTTGGCGAGACCGGTGCGGTTGGAGACGCGGAACACGTGGGTGTCGACCGCAAAGGTCTCCTCCCCGAAAGCGCAGTTCATCACCACGTTGGCGGTCTTCCGGCCGACGCCGGGCAGGGTGACCAGCGTGTCGCGGTCCTGCGGCACCTGGCCACCAAAGTCGCGTTCGAGGATTTCCGACAGCGCGATCACGTTCTTCGCCTTGGCGTTGAACAGGCCGATGGTCTTGATGTGCTGCTTGAGGCCCTCTTCACCCAGCGCGACCATCTGCGCGGGCGTCTTCACCTCGCGGAACAGCGCTCGCGTCGCCTTGTTGACGCCCGCGTCGGTCGCTTGCGCGGACAGCACGACCGCGACCAGCAGTTGATAGACATTGCCGAATTCGAGCTCGGTCTCCGGCGCCGGGTTGTCCTCGGCGAGGCGGCGGAAGAACTCGAAGATCTGATCCCTCGTCAAAGCCCCAGCACTTGCCCCATGGTGTAGCGGCCGGCCGGCTGGCCAATCAGCCAGGTAGCCCCGCGCACGGCGCCGTGCGCGAAGATCATCCGGTCCTCGGCGCTGTGCGACAGGACCAGGCGCTCCTGCGGCCCGGCGAGAATCACCGAGTGCTCGCCGGCCACCGTGCCGCCGCGAAGGGAGGCAAAACCGATTGCGCCTTCGACGCGAGCGCCGGTGTGACCGTCGCGCCCGCGTTCGGAGTTGCCCGCAAGCTCGATCCCCCGACCCTCAGCCGCCGCTTGGCCGAGGAGTAGTGCCGTGCCGGAAGGGGCATCGACCTTCATCCGGTGGTGCATCTCAAGCACCTCGATATCCCAATCGGGACCGAGGCTCGCAGCGGCCTGCTTGACGAGGTGGGCCAGCAGCGTGACGCCGAGCGAGGTATTGCCGGTCTGCAGCACCGGCACGGCCAGCGCGGCGCTTTCGATCAAGGCTTGCTGGGTTTCGCCGAGCCCTGTCGTGCCGACCAGGATCGGGATGCCCGCGCCGACTGCGGCGTGCAGGTTGTTCTCCAGCGCGGCGGGGGCGGAGAAGTCGACCAGCGTGTCGCTCTGATCGGCCAATCTCCCTGCGTCACCGCCTCGGTCGATCCCGCCGGAAACCTCGTGACCGGCCGCCTCGATGGCGCGCGTGAGCGCCAGTCCCATGCGTCCGTCGCTGCCAATAATACCAATGCGGGCCATTGCGCCTCCGTTCGTGCGCGTGCTTCATGCGAGCAATGGACGCTATCCGCAATATCGTGATCCTCACCGGCGCCGGAATTAGCGCCGAGAGCGGGCTGAGGACTTTCCGCGCCGATGATGGATTGTGGGAGGATCACCGGGTCGAGGACGTGGCGACGCCGCAAGGTTTTCGCCGCGACCCCGACCTCGTGCAGCGGTTCTATGACGAGCGGCGGACGAACATCCTCGCAGCGGAGCCCAACGCCGCGCACGAGGCCTTGGCGCGGCTCGACCGAGAATTCGGCGGGGAGCTGCTGATCGTGACGCAGAACATCGACGACCTGCACGAACGCGCCGGGGCCGGGCGGGTGCTGCACATGCATGGCGAGGGGCTTTCCGCCTGGTGCCTCGCTTGCGACGCGCGCCATCGCTGGACCGGAACCTTGCTCGACGAACCGCCTTGCCCCTCGTGCGGCGAGGTGGCTCTACGGCCCGACATCGTCTGGTTCGGAGAGATGCCCTACCGGATGGACCAGATATTCGCCGCGCTGGCCCGAGCGGACATGTTCGTTTCGATCGGGACTTCAGGCGCTGTCTATCCGGCTGCGGGGTTCGTGCAGGAGGCCAAGAGCCACGGCGCGCGGGCGCTGGAGCTCAATCTCGAACGGAGCCAGGGATCGCAGTGGTTTGACGAGACGCGTCTGGGCCCGGCGAGCGAGCTGGTTCCGGCGTGGGTGGATGAGGTCCTAAGCGCCTGAGCTACACGCCCGGCACGCCGGATCCTTGGCAAGATTGAGCGTCCGCATCGACGGCGCCAGTCCGTCGAGCAAGTGCAGCTTGCCCCACTGCGGATCGCCCAGGCCGCCAACCGGAGCGAGCAGAACGCGGATGGCCTGGAGCGCGGCGAAGGTCGCGGTCCAGCCGGCCATGGCACCGAGCATGCCGTCTTCGGCGCATGTGTCGCAATCGTCGGCATCGAAGGCATCGCCGACATAGCAGCGGTAGCAAGCCTGGTCGGGCAGGTGTCCAGCGAAAGCACCGACTTGGCCCTGGAAGCGGCCGACGGCGGCGGAGAGGAGTGGGATGCCGGCCGCGACGCAGGCGTCCGATACGGCGAGGCGGGTAGCGAAGTTGTCGCACCCGTCGAGCACCAGGTCGGCGCCTTCGATCAATTGACCGGCGTTGTCGGACGTAATCCGATCACTGATCCAGCGCACATCGAGATGGGCATCGAACTCGCGCACCCAGGCGGCGGCGAGGTCGGCCTTGCCGCGGGTCACTTCATGCTCGCGGAAGATCGTCTGGCGCTGGAGATTGGTGACATCGACCGTATCGTCGTCGATCAGCACCAGCGAGCCGATCCCGGCTCCGGCAAGGTATTGCAAAGCCGGCGAACCGATCCCGCCGACACCGATCAGGACGACTTTCGCCGAGGCCAGCGCTGCTTGCCCCGCGCCGCCGATCTCGGGCAGCACGATGTGGCGGGCGAAGCGTTCCAGGCGTTCGGGGGGGAGAGTCATGCCCTGCAGCTAGGGCCGGACACGCACCTCGGCAAGCTCAGCCAAACGAAGTCAGGATCCGAACCCCGTTCGCGCTGAGCTTGTCGAAGCACCCTCCCGTCAGAAGCTCAGCTCTCGAGCTGGCGCAACAGGCTGCGTACATCGCCGTCCATGTCGGAATCGCGCTGGCGCAGATCCTCGATCAGGCGGACGGCGTGGATTACGGTCGAGTGATCGCGGCCACCGAACTTGCGCCCGATCTCCGGATAGGAGCGCGGCGTAAGCACTTTGGCGAGGTACATCGCCACCTGGCGCGGGCGAACCACCGCGCGGGCGCGACGCTTGCTCGACATTTCAGCGCGGTCGATGCGGTAGAACTGGCACACCGTGCGCTGGATCTCGTCGATCGTGATCCGGCGGCGGTTGGCTGACAGGATATCGGTCAGCTGTTCTTCGGCCAGCTGGAGCGAGACGTCCTGCCCGGTCAGCTGGGCATACGCGATCAGCTTGTTGAGACCGCCGACGAGCTCGCGCACGTTGCGGTTGATGGTGCGGGCGAGGAACTCGATCACGTCGGCCGGCACGTCGAGCGGGGCAAAGCGCACCAGCTTCGACTGCAGGATCAGCCGGCGCAGTTCGATGTCGGCCGACTGGATGTCGGCGACGAGGCCCATCGACAGGCGGCTGAGCAGGCGCGGTTCGACACCGTCGAGCGCCTGGGGCGCGCGGTCGGCGGCGAAGACCAGCCGCTTGCCTTCGGCGAGCAGCGCATCAATCGTGTAGAGCAGCTCTTCCTGGGCGCTGGCCTTGCCGATGATGAACTGGATGTCGTCCACCAGCAGAAGATCGAAGCCGCGCAGGCGCGCCTTGAACTCGATCATCTCGTTCGACTTCAGCGCCGAAACGAACTCGACCATGAAGCGCTCGGCGCTGCAGTAGAAGATGCGGGCGCGCGGGTGGGCCTGGAGATAGGAGTGGCCGATCGCGTGCAGCAGGTGCGTCTTGCCCTGGCCGGTGGCGGCCTTGAGGTAGAGCGGCGAGAACTGCGGCTTTTCCGCCTGGGCCATGCGCTCGGCTGCGTTCTTCGCCAGCACGTTGGTAGTGCCGGTGACGAAGGCAGCGAACGTCAGCGAGGGGTCGAGGCCGACCGACGAGGTGAACCCGTCGTCGCCGATCGATTCCATAGCCCGGGCACCGGCGAGGGCGCCATCGTTGGCAGCGCGGTGGCCGAAGCCGTCTTCGCCGCGGAAGTCGAGGTCGGCCAGTTTGCGGCGGCCGGGATGGACGCCGATCTTGACGTTGCGCACTTCGCTGCGGGCGATCTTCCAAGCGAGCGAGAGGCGGTCATGGAATCGGTCCTGCACCCAGTTCGCAGAGAACTCGGTCGGCAGGAACAGGTGAAGGGTGCCGGTGTCCTTGCAGAAGCTGCCGACCTGAATCGGACGAATCCACTGGCTAAACAACTGGTGGCCCAGATCCTTGCGCAGGCCCTGGCTGATATCAGCCCAGTCTGCTGCAAGATCGACGGCTTCCTGTTCTTCCATATCCCCCTCAATGCCATCGTTCTTGGCAGGCCCCGATCGGCCGGCGTGCGGTCCCATCCGAATCATTGATCCGTTCCCCTCCCCGAAGGCTTTCCACACTTGAAGACGCCGGGCACAGAAAAGCCCCCCTCGCGAATCCAGTGGAATCGCAAGTGCCCCCGTACGTCATCTCGAATTAGTTCGGCTGGACGAGTCAGTCGCCAACCGGAAGGCCGTTATGAACGTGCCTCGATGACGCTCGCAAGTGTGCGCATCTAAAAAAAGTGAAATATATCGACTTGACTTGCGTGGACCCCGCAGCCTTGCGTTCAAGTCGCTGATTCAGCTTCAAATTGTTGTGACAGTTTTGCGAATCGGCAGAAATCCTGCACTTTCGGGCAGGTCAGTATTTACTGTCTCGCAGACGCGAAAAAGGGCCGGTGGAAAACCCACCGACCCGTTCCAATTTCGTTCCTGGCAAATCCCGAAACGGGACGAATCAGAGAGCCGCGACTCGCTTGGTCAGGCGGCTCATCTTCCGGGCCACGGTGTTCTTGTGGAGCACACCGCGCGCCACGCCACGAGCCATCTCCGGCTGGGCAGCCTTCAGGGCAACCTGAGCAGCGTCCTTGTCACCGGCGTCGAGCGCGACTTCCACCTTCTTCACGAAGCTGCGGATGCGGCTGATGCGCGCACCGTTGATCTCGGCGCGCCTGTCGTTGCGGCGGATGCGCTTGCGGGCTTGGGGCGTATTGGCCATTTTTGTCCTTACAACGGGCCGCGTTTGACGAGCGGCCGGAAGCTCTGTCTAAAATTGCTGAAACGGCAGTTTCCCGCCGGAAAGCGGCGCCCTTACCCACGAGGGGCCGAATCGTCAACACTCCTTATCTTGCCTCAGGAGCCGGCGGGGCCATCCGGACCCTTGGCTTTCCTCGCATAAGCTCGGGCGGGCGCCACCGGTAGGCTACGCCTGCCGGCTACTTGAGCCTAGCGCCCTTGCCGTCCGCTGGTCGCGGACGGAGCTAGTCTACTTCTGACAAGTCGGACAGAACCAAGTGCTGCGACCGCCTTGGGCGATTCTCTGGATCGTGCCGCCGTCGCTGTGATGGCAAGGCTCACCCTCTCTTCCATAGACGGCGAAGCGGCTGGCGAAGTAGCCTAGCTCGCCGTCGGGGCGGGCATAGTCGCGCAGGCTGGAGCCGCCGTCTTCGATCGACTGTTCGAGGACCGCCCGAATCGCCGGGACCAGCCGTTCGAGCGCGGCCCGCGATACTTTGCCGCCGGCCTTGCGAGGGTCGATGCCGGCGCGGAACAGGGCTTCGCAGACGTAGATGTTGCCGAGGCCCGCCACGATCCTTTGATCGAGCAGGAGCAACTTCACCGCCTGCTTTCGGTCGCGCAGAGCCTCGCGCAGGTGCTCGACTGTCAGCCCCGGCCCGAGGGGCTCCGGGCCCATCGCGGCGAAGGCCGGCCACTGGTACAGCCCAGTCGTTTCGACGAGATCGACGAACCCGAACCGCCGCGCATCGTTGAGAGCGAAGCGGTGGCCGATCGTTTCGAGCACGAGGTGGTCGTGCTTGCCGGGCTCCTCGGGATCGATTCGCCAGCGGCCGCTCATGCCGAGGTGGAACACCAGCGTCGTGCCGCGGTCGGTGTGGATCAGGCCGTACTTCGCCCGCCGCCCCATGCCGGTCACGCTGGCGCCGACCAGCGCCTGCACCAGCCCTTCCGGAAACGGGAAGCGCATGTCCGGACGGTTGAGCGCGACACGCTCGATCCGCGCGCCATCGAGGAAGCGGGCGAGGCCGCGGACGGTGGTTTCGACTTCGGGAAGTTCAGGCATCTGCGGACAATACCTAGTCGCCCCGGCTCACTCTGTCATCGCCAAGCACGGCGGGGCTGACTAAAGCGCCGCCATGCCCGTCGATCGCAACCAGGCTCGCGCCTTCGCCCTGCTCGGACTTGTCATGGTCTTTTGGGCCGGGAACTCGATCGTGGCTCGCGCCGTGCGTGCGGACGTCGCGCCGTTCACGCTGGCCTTCATCCGCTGGACCGGGGCCTGCCTCGCCGTCGCTCCGTTCGCCATCGGCCCGCTGAAGCGCGACTGGCCGGAGATCGTAAAGGGATGGAAGCCGCTGCTGCTCCTCGGCCTCGTCGGTGTCGCGGCGTTCAATGGGTTTCTCTACTCGGGCCTGCAGTACACGACGGCCACCAACGCCTTGCTGCTCCAGGCGGCGACACCGGCGATCGTTGTCTTGCTCGACCGGACGCTGTTCGGGGTCCGCCATGGCACGTGGCAAGTCATCGGGGTGAGTGCCTCCATGCTGGGCGTGTTGGTGATCGTGTTCGAAGGCGACGCTTCGGCCGCGCTGCAGCTGCAATTCGGCAAGGGCGACGCGTTGATCCTGTGTTCGGTCGTCGTGTGGTCGCTCTACACCGTGTTCCTGCGCCTGCGTCCGCCTATCTCGCCGGTGAGCTTCATCGCGGTCACGTTCTCCATTGCCATGGTGACAATGGCCGGACCGGCTGTGCTTGAGTGGCAAGCGGGAAGGACGATCGTCTGGAGTCCGGGCGTGGTCGGCGCTTTCCTCTATGTCGCCTTGCTGCCGTCACTGTTGTCCTACTTCATCTACAACTATGCGACCGGCGTCGTCGGCCCAGCCAAGGCGGGACAGGCCATAACGCTGATGCCGCTGTTCGGCGCGTTTCTCTCCGCCGGGCTGCTCGGCGAGCGGCTCCATCCGTTCCACTTCGTGGGCATGGTCTTCATCCTCGCCGGGATCGCGTTGAGTTTGCTGTCCGGCACACGCAAAGAGCCCGCTGGCGCCGCGCCCGGCCCCTCGCTAGAGGACCGGGCATGAGCGATCAGGTTTCCTTCGGATACGAGACGGTCGAGGCGGACGAGAAGACCCGCCGCGTCGGTGCGGTGTTCTCCAACGTCGCGGCGAAGTACGACGTGATGAACGACGCCATGTCGGGCGGCATGCACCGGCTGTGGAAGGACCAGTTCGTCCGCCGCGTGAAGCCGCAGCCGGGCGAGGCGATCCTCGACATGGCGGGCGGCACGGGCGACATCGCCTTCCGCATGGCCGCGCGCGGTGCGGACGTGACGGTGGCCGACATCAATCAGGAAATGCTCGACGTCGGGCTCGAACGCGCAGTCGAGCGCGGGATCGATACGCTGGTCTGGTCGCGCCAGAACGCCGAGCAGCTGGCCTATCCGGACCGCTGCTTCGATGCCTACACGATTGCGTTCGGCATCCGTAACGTGACCCATATCGATCAGGCGCTGGCCGAGGCATTCCGCGTGCTCAAGTTCGGCGGGCGCTTCTTCTGCATGGAGTTCTCGACCACCGAGTGGCCGGGCTTCAAGGACGTCTACGACTTCTATTCGCACAAGATCGTGCCCCAGGTGGGCAAGGCCATCGCCGGCGATGAGGACAGCTACCGCTACCTGATCGAATCGATCCGCCGCTTCCCGCCGATGTCGGAATTCGAGCGGATGATCCGCGCGGCCGGTTTCGAGAAGACCAAGGTCGAGCCGATCCTGGGCGGGCTGGTCGCCATTCATTCAGGGTGGAAGATCTGACCCGACCGACAATCCATATCCTGCGCCTGCTCAAGTGGGGGCGCACGCTTGCCCGGCACGGAGCGCTGAGAGGGATCGAGGGCGATCCCAACACGCCGCCGCCGGTAAAGCGCCTGGTCCGCATCGCGCGCTTCGGCACGGTCCAGCCGCGCGTGCCGGACTATGCCGCCGCGTTCCAGGCCATTGGGCCTGCCGCGATCAAGCTCGGTCAGACGCTCGCCACCCGGCCCGACATCGTCGGCGAAGAGGCCGCGCACAACCTGCTGACGCTGCAGGACAGCCTGCCGCCGCTCCCCTTCGAGCAGGTCGAGGCGGAAATGGCGCGCAGCTTCGGCGTGCCGCTAACCTCGGTGTTCTCTGAGATCGATCCCGTGCCGGTCGGCTCGGCCTCGATCGCGCAAGTCCATCGCGGCGTGACTGTCGAGGGGCACACGGTCGCGATCAAGGTGCTGCGGCCCGGCATCCGCGAAAAGTTTGCCAAGGATATCGAGACTTATGAATGGGCCGCGGCCCATCTCGAAGGGCTGGGCGGCGAAGCGCGGCGGCTGCGTCCGCGCATGACCATCGCCAATTTCAAGCGCTGGACCCATCGCGAGCTCGACTTGCGGCGAGAGGCTGCGTCCTCGTCCGAACTGGCCGAGGCGATGAAAGGTTTCGAGGGTTACACGGTCCCGGACGTCGACTGGGACCGGACCAATGGCCGCGTCATGACCATCGAATGGGTCGACGGCATCAAGATCGGCGACGTCGAGGCCCTGCGCGCCGCCGGGCACGACTTGCCGCAACTCGCCAGCCGCCTGGTGCTCGCGTTCCTGACCCAGGCGATCAGCGGCGGGTTCTTCCATGCCGACATGCACCAGGGGAACCTGTTCGTGCGGCCCGACGGGACGATTGTGGCGATCGACTTCGGGATCATGGGCCGCATCGACCGCCGCGCGCGGCAGTGGCTGGCGGAGATCCTCTATGGCCTGACCACCGGCAATTACCGCCGCGTGGCAGAGATCCACTTCGAGGCGCAATACGTGCCGAGCTATCACTCGGTCGAAGAGTTCGCCACGGCGCTGCGCGCAGTGGGAGAGCCGATGCGCGGCAAGCCGGTCAGCGAACTGTCGGTCGGCATGATGCTCGACAGCCTGTTCGCCATCACCCGCGACTTCGACATGCAGACCCAGCCGCACTTGCTGCTGCTGCAGAAGACCATGGTCATGGTCGAAGGCATTGCCACCCAGCTCGATCCCAAGATCAACATGTGGGACGTGTCCGCGCCTTACGTCCGCAGCTGGATCCGCGACGAACTCGGGCCTGAGGCCGCCCTGGCCGACCGTATCCGCGAGGACTTCGGGACGCTGCTGCGCCTGCCGCAGATCGTCCGCCGGATCGAGGAGCGCTTTCCCGCCAAGGGCGGCGCGCCGGACCAACCGCCGTTGCCGGAAATCGACCTGGTCTGGGAAGGCAAGGCGGAAGGCGGTTCGCGTTGGCTGGGCTATGCCGTAGCCGTGCTGGTGGGTGGGGGACTCGTATGGGCAGGCCAGATGTTGGGGTGGCTTGGTTGAACGGCGCGGCGCCTGACTGGTGCCGCTTTGCCAATTGGCCCCGAGGCGCTGCCATCGCGGTGCTTGCGGCCTTCGCCCTGTTGCTCGGCCTCGCGGTAGTCACCGCCCGCCCACCCGCTCGTAGCCCGTCTGGAATGACCTCGTCTGGGCCCACTGCGGCCCGCGCTGCCGAGGTCGCCAAGCGCGACGAGGACTTGCGCCTCTACGACCGCATTGCCGAGCGCGTAGCGGCGGGCGACAACTATTATCGGGCCGCCGTCGAGGAACAGCGGGCGCGCGGCTTCCCTGTCCGCCCCGGCCTGACAGTGCGCTTGCCTACGCTGGCGTTCATGACGGCCAAGCTTGGCCAACCCGGTATGATCGCCCTTGCGGCGCTCCTTGGCCTGGCCCTGCTCGCCGCGTGGTGGCGCCGGTTGGGCAGCGAGCCGGGGGCGGGCGACAAGCGCTTGGTCTGCATGCTCTTGCTGGTGATCGGCAGCAGTCTGGCGCTGAAGCCGCAATACCTGGTGCTGCACGAGCTATGGGCGGGGCTGCTGCTGTCGCTGAGCTTTGCGCTCCATCGACCGGGCAAGTGGATCGGCGCATGGGTGGCCGCCGCACTGGCGCTGGCGCTGCGCGAACTGGCGCTACCGTTCGTCCTGCTGATGGGCGCGCTGGCCCTTTGGCGGCGTGACTGGCGCGAGGCCGTGGCCTGGGCCGTGCTGGTCGGCCTGTTCGTCGCGGGCATGGCGCTGCACCTGTCGCAGGCCTCGCAGTTCGTTTCGCCCGAAGACCCGGAATCGCCGGCCTGGCTGGTACTACGCGGCCTGCGCGGGTGGACCTCGAACATCCAGCTCAACAGCGTGCTGCAATACCTGCCCGCGTGGCTGGCGGCCCCGCTGGCGCTGCTTCCGTTGATCGGTTGGGTCGCCTGGCGCAGCGATGCGGGGGTTTTCGGGACCCTGCTGCACAGCGGCTATGGGCTGTTCTTCATGCTCGCGGGGCGGGATAACAACTTCTACTGGGCGCTGCTGGTGATCCCGACCTGGTTCCTAGGCCTCGCCTTCATGCCGCGTGCGCTCGGCGATCTAGCGAGGGCCTCGCTAGGCAAAACTTAACCATCGCGCGGCAAGGCTGGCGTTGAAGTGGCCCTAAATGTAGGTCTTGTTCGTTGAACCGGGCTGGAGAGAGCATCACCGCCACCATGGCAGAACCGCGTATCTTGCTGGTAGTGGGCGGGGGCATCGCCGCCTACAAGTCGTGCGAACTGGTCCGCCTGATCAAGAAGGGTGGGGGGGACGTGACGTGCGTCCTGACCGAAGGCGGCGCGCAATTCGTCACGCCGATGAGCCTTGCGGCGCTCAGCGGCAACCAGGTCCATTCGACACTGTGGGACCTCAAGGATGAGGTCGAGATCGGCCATATCCAGCTCAGCCGGCAGGCGGACCTGGTGGTCGTGTGCCCGGCGACGGCAGACTTGCTGGCCAAGATGGCGGCAGGCATCGCCGACGATCTCGGCACCACGCTGATCCTGGCGACCGACAAGCCGGTCATGGCGGTCCCGGCGATGAACGTGCGCATGTGGGAACACGAGGCAACGCAGCGCAACGTGACCTGGCTCAAGCAGGCCGGGGTGCACGTGATGCAGCCCGACGATGGCGAGATGGCCTGCGGCGAATACGGCCCTGGGAGGCTGCCGGAACCGGAGATGATCTGGCTCGAGATCGCCGAGAAGCTGGGCCTCGACCCTGGCGAGGCCGGATTGCGCGAGGTGACGAGCTATCTCGAAGCGATCGAGCCGGAAGACGAGCCCGAGAGCGAGCACGAGGCGGAACACGGCAAGCCGGGCGGCCTGGCGGGCCTGCTCGCCTCGCTCATCCCGCGGAGCACGCCGCGCCGGATCGAACCGGACGAAGTGCGATACGTGGAAGAGCCGTTCGCCGATGAGCCGCTGGACGAACTCAAGCCGGATGGGCCGCCGCTGCCGGAGCCCGACCTGACGGGTGGCCCGCTGATCGTGAAGAAGGGGCAGGCAAGGTCTGCCCCGCCGACCGACCGAGATGCGATCAATCACGAGGTCAATCCGGCGCAGGCGCCCCCCGAACCGCCAGGATTCGATCCGCTCGAGGGTCAGCCCGATTTCGACGTCGACCCCGAACACCGCCCATTGTTCGGCAAGCATGTCCTCGTCACTGCCGGGCCGACGCACGAGCCCATCGACCCGGTGCGCTTCATCGCCAACCGCTCCTCCGGAAAGCAGGGCTTCGCGATCGCCGCCGCGGCCGCGGCCGCAGGCGCGCGGGTGACCCTGGTCTCGGGACCGGTGACTTTGGCGACTCCTCCGGGCGTCGACCGCATCGATGTGGAAAGCGCCCAGGAGATGGCCGCCGCGGTCAAGGCTGCGCTTCCGGCCGACGCCGCGGTGATGGTCGCCGCCGTCGCCGACTGGCGGACGAAGGACTTCGTGCAGGAAAAGATCAAGAAGCGCGGCTCGGCCCCTCCGGCGCTGATCCTTGCCGAGAACCCCGACATCCTCGCCTCCGTCGCGGCGAGCAATCAGCGGCCCCGGCTGCTGGTCGGTTTCGCCGCCGAAACCGAGAACGTGATCGACAACGCCACTCGCAAGCGCAAGAGCAAGGGCGTGGACTGGATTGTCGCCAACGACGTCGGCCATGCTGACGGCAAGAGCGGCGTGATGGGTGGCGACGAAAACACCGTCCACCTGATTACCGAAGGCAAAGTCGAAGATTGGGATCCGATGAGCAAGCAGGCGGTCGCACGGCGGCTGGTGGAGAAAATGACCGAGGTTCTGACCAGTGAGTGATGCGACAGTCGGTGTGCGGATCAAGCGTTTGCCGCACGGCGTAGGCCTCGCCCTCCCAGCTTATGCGACCCACGGTGCCGCGGGCATGGACGTGCTGTCCGCCGAGGATGTGACTCTGGCGCCCGGCGCGCGCCACGCGGTTGCGACAGGCTTCGCGGTGGCCATCCCGGCCGGATACGAGATCCAGGTTCGCCCGCGTTCGGGGCTGGCCCTGAAGCACGGCATCAGCGTGCCCAACACGCCCGGGACGATCGATTCCGATTATCGCGGTGAGGTGAAGGTGATCCTGATCAACCTCGGCAGCGAGAGCTTTGCGATCGCTCGCGGCGACCGTGTTGCCCAGCTCGTGCTCGCGCCGGTGACGCTGGCGTCATGGCAGGAAGCCGATGAGCTGGACGATACCGCGCGAGGCGCCGGCGGGTTCGGCTCGACCGGCGGGCATTCAGCCCTGGTCTGAGCCAAACCCGCGCGGCAGTTCAGTCGCGGCTGGCGGTCTGCTTCTCTGGCGCGATCGAAATGCGCACCGTCTCGCCCGAGTTGCCCGGGAAGCCCACGAACATCGCATCGACGAGGTTCGGCACGAGGTACTGCAGCCGGTTCGAGGTCGACAGCGCCTGGGCGTTGCCTTCGAACAGTCGCACGCCATCAGCCGCGCGGTCGATCTTCAGGTCGACGCCGCTGGTGAAGACGGTGTAGCTGTAGACGTCGTTGAAGAATGCCGAATTCCAGCCCCAGCCCCACGGGCCGCCGCGGGAACCATAGAAACCCCCGCGCCAGCCCGGGCGATAGCCGTACCACGAGCCCCAGGGGTCCGAGAAACCGGTCGAGCGAATGCGCTCGCGCCCGTTGTCGACGCCATAGTCGAAGCTCACGATCAGGTCGGCGCCCTGGCGGTCGGTGACCGGGCGATAGCCGAGTTCCGTGAGGTGGTTGGTCACCAGCTGCGCGTAAGTGCGGAATTCGATGCCGCCTTCGAGCGCGGGATCCAGCGCAGCGACATAGAACGTCTGTCCGGCAGGGGCCGGCAACTGCGATTCAAAGCGCGAAACGTCCGCCTTGAACGGCGTGGTACAGGCGGCCAGGGCGGCCAGGGCCAGCGGCACCAGGATCAGCCTGAGGTGTCGTGCCATCTCGGACAGGTTGCTCATCTCGAAACTCTCTTTCGAAAAACCTTGTGCAACTCGAACTCGTTCGATCGGGTACGAGTTCCTAAACGTTAGAACGTGTCATATCGGAGGCGGGCTGAATAGCCGTTGAACACAAACAGCGGAAAAACCGTGGTTTTTCAAAGAGCACCAGCGCCCACGAGGCGCCGATCGTGCGGAATCGCCGCCCGGACGGCCTGTTCTGGATACAGGACCTTCCGGGTCGGACGATAACTTATTGGATAGTCAGCGACTCCGGGCTCGAGCCGTCAGCCGCGCACCAGCCCCAATGCCCGATAGGCTTGATCCAGCGTCGGACCGGCGATCTGCCGGGCCTTGGCAGCGCCGCGGGCGAGAATCGCGTCTAGCGATTCCCGGTCCTCGAGCAGCCCGGTGAAACGCGCCGTGATCGGGCTCAAGGTCTCCACCAGCAGTTCGCCCAGGGCGGGCTTGAATGACCCGAAACCCTGGCCGCCGTGTTCGGCCAGGACATCGGCCACCGACTTGTCGGTCAGCGCCGCGTAGATCGTGACCAGGTTGAGCGCTTCAGGCCGGCCTTCAAGTCCCGCTTCCTCACTCGGCAGCGGTTCGGGGTCCGTCTTGGCCTTCTTGACCTTCTTCATCACCTCGTCGGAATCGTCGGCGAGGTTGATGCGGCTCATGTCCGAAGGGTCGGACTTGCTCATCTTCGCCGTGCCGTCACGCAGCGACATGATCCGCGCCGCGCCGGGCGGGATGATCGGGTCGGGCAGGGTGAACACCGGGGCGTCCTCGGTGCAGAAGTCGTTGTTGAACTTCTGCGCGATGTCCCTCGCCAGCTCCAGGTGCTGTTTCTGGTCGTCGCCCACGGGAACGTGGGTGGCCTGGTAGAGCAGCACGTCGGCCGCCTGCAGCACCGGGTAAGTGAACAGCGCTACGCTGGCCCCCTCCCGGTTCTTGCCGGACTTGTCCTTGAACTGCGTCATGCGGGAGAGCCAGCCCATGCGGGCGGTGCCGTTGAGCAACCATTGCAGTTCGGCATGGGCGGGCACCTGAGCCTGGTTGAACAGGATCGAACGGGTCGGATCGATGCCGCAGGCGACGACCGCCGCAGCCATCTCGAGCGTGGCGGCCTTCAGCTCGGCCGGGGAGTGGGGCATCGAAATGGCGTGGAGGTCGGCGAGGAAGAACAGGCATTCGCTGTCCGCGTCCATCGCGTCCTGCATGCGGACCCAGTTACGGATCGCGCCAAGGTAATTGCCGAGGTGAAGGGAGCCGGTGGGCTGGATGCCGGAAACAACGCGCATGATGAGAGTCTCTCAGAACTTGAATTGATAGGGGAGGCCGCCCGAAAAGCGGGGCGGCGAGCGCTCAAAAAGAGGCGCGCGTCCGCCATCGCCAGGCCGCCCGGCCACGCGCCATGAAACGGCACGAGCTCTTACGTGAAGGGGCGGCGGGATGTTCCATCGTCGGCGCCGATAGCACAATCGGCGGCGCGCGACAGCCCTACTCGGAAAGGTTGACCGATTGCGCCGGGCGCTTGCGGCGAAGCTGGGCGATCAGGTCCTTGTCGATCGCCCCGATCAGCCACGCGACCGCGAAGAACACGAAGCCACCGGCGCCGACCAGCAGCGCAAGCGACCACACGCGCTCAAGGACATTACCGCCGTAGTGATCGGCCAGAGCCGGGGTCAGCCACCATAGCAGGGCACTCATCACCGCCGTGGCGACCAATTGCCGGGCGATGCGGCCGGCGAGCTTGCCGGTGAAGTGGAACCACCCGCGCAGTTGCAGCAGCGTGTAAAGCGTCAGCACGTTGAGCGTGGCGGTGAAGGCGGTTGCGGCTGCCAGGCCGACGATGCCGAAGCGGGGCACGACCCAGAAATTGAGCGCGATATTGATCGTCAGCACGCAGGCGGCGACGTAGACCGGTGTACGAGTATCCTCGCGGCTGAAGAACGCCGGCTGGAATACCTTCACCAACACGTAGGACGGCAGGCCCGCAACCAGCGCGACGACGATGTTGGCCATGAGCGCGCCATTGGCCTCGGTCATCTTGCCGCCGACAAAGAAGGCGGTGACGAAGGCCGGCGCACAGATCGCTAGTGCGGCGGCAGCGGGCAGGGTCAGCAGCGTTCCGACTTCGACCGCATTCGACTGCAGGCGTTGCGCTTCCTTGGCGTCGCCGGTCTGGATGTGGCGTGCGAGCATCGGCAGGATTGCCGTGCCAAGCGCAATGCCGAAGATCCCGAGCGGCATCTGGTTGAGCCGATCGGCCATCTTGAGCAGCGTCAGCGAACCCTGAGGCAGGCTGGTGGCGAAGAACGTGTCGACCAGCTGGCTGATCTGGTAAACGCCCGCGCCGAACGTGGCTGGCAGGATCAGCATTCCAAGCCGCTTCACCTCGGGGGTGAATTTCGGGAACGAGACCTTGAGGTGCACGCCTGCCTTGCGCGTGGCCCAGGACATGTAGGCGAGCTGCGTCACACCGGCGAAGGCCAGGGCCACCGACTGGGCGTAGGCCACCGTCACGTCGCTGCCGGTGACGTTCTCACGCAAGTAGTAACCGACCACGATGCCGCCGATCAGCACCACGTTGAGCAGCACCGGCACGAACGCGCCGGGCGCAAAGCGCGAACGGGCGTTGAGCAGGCCCGAGAGCATCGCCACCAGGCTGACCAGCATCAGGTAGGGAAAGGTGATCCGCGAGAGGCTGACCGCGAGCTCGAACTTGCCCGGGACTTCCTGGTACTCGCGCGCCAGTAGCCAGACGATGCCCGGCATGAGCAGCATCGCAAGCGCCGAAAAGCCCAGGAGCACCCAGACGAACACTGCCAGTACGTCGTTGGCGAAGCGGTCGGCCGCCTCTTCTCCGCCTTCGCCGTGGAGCGCGCGGGAGTACATCGGCACGAAGGCAACCGAGAATGCCCCTTCGGCGAACAGTCGGCGGAAGGTGTTGGGCAGGGTGAAGGCAAGCTGCCACGCGTCAGCTGCCAGCCCGGCTCCGAGGACCCGGGCGAGCAGCATGTCGCGGATAAAGCCGAACACCCGGCTGACGGCGGTCAGCCCGCCGATCGTGCCGACGTTCTTGACGAGGCTCATGGAGCGAACCTCAGCAGGGCCGTAAGATCAGGCCTCGCCGACAGGAGCGTTCTGTTCGGCCTGCTGGGCCTGCGCCTGGAGTTGCTGGACGTAGAGGCCGTTGAAATCGACCGGATCGAGCAGCAGCGGAGCAAAGCCCGCGTCGCGCACGGCATCGCCGACGATGCGGCGAGCGAAGGGGAACAGGATGCGCGGCGCTTCGGCGTAAGTGAAGGCGTGCTTCTGTTCGTCGCTCATATTGCGCATTCCGACGAGGCCGCAATATGACAGTTCGACGATATAGGCGGTGCCCTGGGCGGTCTTGTTGGTGACCGAGATCTTCAGTTCGATCTCGTGGACCTCTTCGTTGATCTTGCGCGCGGCGATGTTGAACTGCACGTCGATCTGCGGCTGGTCCGTCCACTGGAAGCTCTCGGGAGCCTTTGGATTCTCTACCGAAAGATCCTTCACGTACTGCGTCAGGAGACCCGCGACAGGCAGGGTATCCGCGCCATTGCCAGCGCTGGCGGCATCGGAATCGAGATTGGTGAGGACGTCGCCCTGTTCGGCCATGATGGTATTCGACTTTCGAAAAATGGGTTTGGGGCGCGCTAGCACCGCCATTGCGCCGCCGCAACGGCTGCCTAAAAAGCGTAATCTCTCAGGAGCCAGTGGGCCTGACAGGAGTTGTTCATTTGTGTATGGCAACTATCTTAAGCATAAGTAGGCTCTGGCCGTTCGTCCGTGGACGAGCCGGGTCGCAGATCGGACAAGCGTAGTGATCATTGAAATTGTCATCCTGGCCATGATCGCAGCCTTTCTAGGGCTGCGGCTTTATTCCGTGCTCGGCCGCCGTGCCGAGCATGAAGAAGAGCCGGTGCCGACTCGCTTCGAGCGGGGCGAAACTGGCAACGCGCCGCGCCAGATGACGACTTCCGCTGTCGAGCTGCCGAACAACAGCCGCGAGATTGCGGGCTTCCCGCCCGCCATCGAACAGGGGCTGCGCGATATCAGCGTTGCCGACCGCCGGTTCGACCTGCTGAGCTTCCTCGAAGGCGCCAAGGCGGCCTACGGCATGGTGCTCGAAGCCTTCTGGCGCGGGGACAAGGACGAACTGCGCCAGCTGTGCGACGATGACGTATACCAAAGCTTCTCCGCAGCGATCGACCAGCGCGAGGCCGCGGGCGAGACGCTCGACAACCGGCTGATCCGAATCGAGGACACAGTGGTGCACATGGCCCGGCTTGACGGGCGCGTGGCGCGTGTGGCGGTGCGCTTTACTGCCGATATCGCCGCGGTCACGCGCGACAAGGAGGGCAACGTCGTTGCCGGCTCGCTCAACGATGCGATTGAGAGCATCGACGTGTGGACCTTCTCCCGCGACGTGAACAGCGCCGATCCCGACTGGCTGCTCGACGAAACCGACGAAGGCTGACCCCGGGTGCCGGGGGGAAGGCGTTTCCGATTCGCCGGGCTGGCAACGCTTGCCCTGCTCGCCGGGTGCGTAGCACCAAGCATCAAGCCGTCTGAGCCAAGGCCCATTGCGGTCCCGAGTCCGACGCCGACCCCAGCCACTGCGTTTGCGGCTGGAGTGCGGGCCGGCCCTGCGATCTCCGACCTGCAGCTCACCGTTTCCGATGCGCGCGGAGCGCTGACCTCTTTTCGTGAAAGCTGTCCCAAACTCCTGGCGCGCACCGACGGAAGCGGGCTGACGCAGAAGGACGATTGGCGCCCGGCTTGCTCCGCTGCCGCCGGCTGGTCGGCGGAGGACGCGCAGCGCTTCTTCGAGACGCAGTTCGAGGCGGTGATCGTCGGCGAGGGCGCTAGCCACGTCACCGGTTATTTCGAACCTGAGATCGCCGGCAGCCGCCAGCGTCGTCCGGGTTACGAAGTGCCAGTCTACCGCATGCCGCCCGACCTTGTACGCGATTGGCACGCAGGCACTCCGACTGGCGAACGGAACGGGCGCCCACCCCTCGGCCGGCGCGACGAGCGCGGGGTGTTCGGCCCCTATTTCGACCGCGCTCAGATCGAAGACGGCGCACTTGCGGGCAAGGGCCTGGAGATTGCCTGGGCGGCGGATCCTATCGAGTTCTTCTTCCTGCAGATCCAGGGATCTGGCCGCCTGCGCACGCCGGATGGCGAGGTGATCCGCATCGGCTACGCCGGGCAGAACGGGCGTTCCTACATCGCGATCGGCTCGTTGATGCGCCAGCGCGGGCTGATCGGCAGCGGGCCGGGGCAATACTCGGGCTCGATGCAGGGGATCGTGCAGTACTTGCGCGAGCATCCAGCGGAAGGCCGCGCGATGATGCGCGAGAACCAGAGCTGGGTGTTCTTCCGCGAGCTGACCGGCGACGGCCCGCTGGGTGCGCTTGAGGTGCCGGTGCGGCGGGAGAACTCGGTCGCCGCCGATCCGGCGTTCGTGCCGCTTGGCGCACCGGTGTTCATCAGTGTCGACCGGCGCGAGGCCAACGGGTTGTGGATCGCCCAGGACACCGGCGGGGCGATCAAAGGCGCCAACCGTTTCGACACGTTCTGGGGCGCGGGAAGTGACGCCCAGGTCATCGCAGGTGGCATGAACTCGCGCGGCAGGGCGCTTGTCCTGCTGCCGAAAGGGACGCTGGCGCGCTTGAGGTCGCAATGAAGGCCCCGCGCGGGCTGAGCGCGGAGGAAGCGGCGCTCTGGGCACGGGTTGCGAGTACGGTCACGCCGCTGAATCCTCCCCGGCACGGGGAGGGGGACCAGCCGAAGGCTGGTGGAGGGGCGCCCGCGACCGAACCAGAGCCCTCGAAGAAGACCCCGCCTAAACCTGCACCCAAGCCATCACCGCGCGTGCCCCTCCACCCCCGACCTGCGGCCGGCGGTCCCCCTCCCCGTAGCGGGGAGGATAAAGTCGGCCTCGATTCCTCATGGGAGCGCAAGTTGGCGAAGGCGGCGATCGATCCCGACTTCACGCTTGATCTGCACGGTCACAACCTGGAGCAGGCGCACAACCGGCTCGACATGGGTCTGATCCAGGCCAAGGCCATGGGCGCGCGGCTGGTGCTGCTGATCACCGGCAAATCGCGCCCCGTCCACGCCGCCGACCGCGGCGAGAAGCGCGGGGCGATCCGGGCAAAGGTGCTCGACTGGCTTGCGGCCGGTCCGCACAGCTCGGACATCGCCGCGATACGCAAAGCGCACCGTCGCCACGGGGGCGAGGGCGCGCTTTACCTGGTGCTCAAGCGGCGGCGTTAGGCGGGTGAGCCCACCCGGCCTTCAGTTCGCCAGCGCTTGAGGAGGCGAAGAACTCGCCACCGGAGTGAGCGACGGTTCGCCGACATATTTCTGGAAGAACTTCTTCTCGGCCAGGTTCTGGAGCGCCGACACGAACGCCAGGTCCCAAAGCTCCTCGAATCCGCTGACCGAGAACTTGGCCAGCGTTCCTTCTCCTTGAGTCTCGATGGTCTCGACCACCTTCTGCGCCGCTCGATCGTAGATTTGCCATTCGACGTTCACGGCAATGCTGCCCTTCACCCCGTTAACCGACGAGCAGACGTTGATCGTTGAGGGAACCACGGTGGCTCCGAGGAGATAGTCCCCTTTCACCTCGGACTCGGAGGCGAACAGGTCTCCCGCGGCCGTGGTGACGGCAAAGCCGCGACCCTTGATCTCTGCCGAGAACAGGTTGTCGTAGCGTTCGTTGTCCTGGGTCTTCTTTTCCTTCGGCAAATCGATGTTGGACGGGAACACGCACAAGGTGCCCCCTTTGACGCGCATCTGGATCGGGCTTGTCGCCGTATCGACGACGACCTTGCTCAGCTGGACCGATTTCGGCGCCGTTTGCGCGGCGCTCGGCACGGCGGCACAGACACTCACGCCCAACAGGGCGAGCCACAAAGTTCGCATGATTTTCCCCCCAAGTAGACTTGGTAAATCTAGCGAGGGGGAAATTCACTCGCAAGCGGGTGTTAGGCCGCCTCGGCTACGTCCTCTGCCGGCGCGTTGCGGATGATGTAGTCGAACGCAGAGAGCGCCGCCTTCGACCCTTCGCCCATGGCGATCACGATCTGCTTGTAAGGCACGGTGGTCACGTCGCCCGCCGCGAATACGCCGGGGAGGTTGGTCGCGGCCTTGTGGTCGATCACGATCTCGCCGTAGCTCGACAGCTCGAGCCCGGACTCCTTGAGCCACTCGGTGTTGGGCACCAGCCCGATCTGGACGAACACACCCTCCAGCTCGATCTTGTGCTCCTGGCCCGAGGCGCGGTTCTTGTACAACAGGCCGCTGACCCGCTCGCCGTCGCCGATAACCTCGGTGGTCTGGGCCGAGATGCGGATGTCGACATTGGGAAGGCTGCGCAGCTTGTCCTGCAGCACCTGGTCGGCGCGCAGCTGGCTGTCGAATTCGATCAGGGTCACGTGGCCGACGATGTTGGCGAGGTCGATCGCCGCTTCGACGCCCGAGTTGCCGCCGCCGATCACCGCCACGCGCTTGCCCTTGAACAGCGGGCCGTCGCAGTGCGGGCAATAGGCCACGCCGCGGTTGCGGTACTCGAACTCGCCCGGCACGCCGAGGTTGCGCCAGCGCGCTCCGGTGGCGAGCACCACCGCGCGGGCCGAGAGCGTCGCGCCGTTCTTGAGCACGACCTCATGCCAGCCGCCAGGCTTCTTCGCCGGGATCAGGCGCTCGGCTTCGGCGAGGTTCATCACGTCGATGCCGTTCTCGGCCACGTGCGCTTCGAGCGCGCGGGCGAGCTTGGGACCCTCGGTGTAGGGGACCGAGATGAAGTTCTCGATTCCCATCGTGTCGAGAACCTGCCCGCCGAAGCGTTCCGCCGCGATGCCGGTGCGGAAGCCCTTGCGCGCGGTGTAGATGCCGGCCGCGGCGCCTGCTGGCCCGCCACCGACGATGAGCACGTCGAACGGCTCCTTCTCGCCCATCTTGGCAGCGGCACGCGCAACGGCGTTGGAGTCGAGCTTGGCCAGCAATTCCTCGACGCTCATCTTGCCGCTGGCGAACATCTCTCCGTTGAGGAAGGTCGCGGGGACGGCCAAGACGTTGCGGGCGTCGACTTCCTCCTGGAAAGTGCCTCCCTCGATCAGCGTCGCGGTGATGTGCGGGTTGTAGAGCGCGAGCAGTGTCAGCGCCTGCACGACGTCCGGACAGTTGTGGCACGACAGTGAGAAGTACATCTCAAACGCGTAGTCGCCCTCGAGGTGACGGATCTGCTCGAGCACTTCGTCGGAGACCTTGGGCGGATGACCGCCGGTCCACAGCAAGGCGAGCACCAGGCTGGTGAATTCGTGGCCCATGGGCAGCCCGGCAAAGCGCACCCACACTGCTGCGTCAGACGCGCGGCGGATGATGAAGCTGGGCTTGCGTTCGTGGTCGCCGTCGAAGCGGGCCGAAACCTTGTCCGACAGTTCCGCGATCTCATTGAGCAGTTCGCGCGTCTGGTCGGACTTCGTGCCTTCGCCGAGGGAAGCGACAAGCTCGATCGGCTCCCGGAGGTTGCCGAGATACTGCTTGAGCTGTTCCTTCATCGTGGCGTCGAGCATCGAAAATTCCCTTTAGTTTGAAACGTAAAGACGGCCCGGGACAAAGGGGGGGAGGTGCCCCGGGCCGCCTTGCATCCCGCGTACGCGGGACGCGAACCGTTAGATCTTGCCGACGAGGTCGAGCGACGGGGCAAGCGTCTCGGCGCCTTCTTCCCAAGCGGCCGGGCAGACCTCGCCCGGGTGAGCGCGGACGTACTGGGCGGCCTTGATCTTGCGGACCAGCTCGTTGGCGTTGCGGCCGACACCCTCGCAGGTGATTTCCATGATCTGGATCACGCCGTCCGGATCGACCACGAAGGTCGCGCGGTCAGCCAGGCCAGCTTCTTCGCGCAGCACGCCGAAGTTCTTCGACAGGGTGTGCAGCTGGTCGCCGAGGAAGGCGTAGTTCAGCTTGCCGATCTTCTCGGAGGTGTCGTGCCAGGCCTTGTGGCTGAAGTGGGTGTCGGTCGACACGGCATAGACGTCCACATCGATCTTCTGCAGCGTGTTGTAGTGCTCGCCGAGGTCTTCGAGCTCGGTCGGGCAGACGAACGTGAAGTCCGCCGGGTAGAAGAAGAACACCGCCCACTTTCCGGCGAGGTCCTGCTCCGTAACGTCGAAGAAGTCCTTGCCCGCCTGGAAAGCGGTCGCCTTGAACGGCTTGATGGTGCTGCCGATGATACCCATGATTTCTCCGTGGTTTTTGGGTTGAACTCGAAACTCTGTGCCGCCCCAGATAGGCGTTGTTGCGATGCAAAAAAGCGATTTGTTGCGATTGCGAGGATCGAAATAATCGATCAACCGAGGGACACTTTCGAAAAGCGCAACAGGTGGTGAGGTTTTTGCATCCTCCCCGAGCTCGCTCGGGGTAGATCAAATCTCACGCAAAGCGGCAAAGCCGCGAAGAGCTAGTTCGATACTCTCTTCATTCGTCATTCCCGCGAACGCGGGAACCTAGGGCGGAACAGCGCAAGAAGAGCCGACTGGGTCCCCGCGTTCGCGGGGATGACGAAGGGTAGGAATTAGTTCTTCGCGCCTTAGCGTGAGAAAAATCTCACCCGCACTGCGCGCGGTGGAGCAGCTTATGATCGGCCAGTACCAGCGCCATCATCGCTTCCACGACCGGCGTACCGCGAATGCCGACACAAGGATCATGGCGACCCTTGGTGACGAGCTCGGTCGCTTCGCCTTCGCGCGTGATCGTCTCTTGCGGGATGAGGATCGAGCTGGTCGGCTTGAACGCCACCCGCACTACCACCGGCTGACCGGTCGAGATGCCGCCGGCGATGCCGCCCGCGTGATTGGCCAGGAACTCAGGGCCTTCTGCGCCAGGCCGCATCGGGTCGGCGTTCTGCTCGCCACGCAACGTGGCTGCGGAGAAGCCGTCGCCGATCTCGACACCCTTGACCGCGTTGATGCCCATCATCGCCGCGGCGAGGTCGGCGTCGAGCTTGCCGTAGATCGGCGCCCCCCAGCCGGCCGGAACGCCAGTGGCGACGCATTCGACCACCGCGCCGAGCGAGGAGCCGTCCTTGCGCGCGTCATCGACCAGCTTCTCCCAGCGCGCGGCGGCAGCGGCGTCAGGGCAGAAGAACGGGTTCTGGCCGATCTGCGCAGCGTCGAACGCGGCATGATCGATCCGGTCGCCGCCGATTTCGGAAACGTAGCCGATGATCGTCACTTCGGGGATGACAAGCCGCGCTACCGCGCCAGCGGCCACTCGCGCTGCGGTCTCGCGCGCCGAGGAACGCCCGCCGCCGCGATAGTCGCGGAAGCCGTACTTGGCGTCGTAGGCATAGTCGGCGTGGCCGGGGCGATAGGCCTTGGCGACTTCCGAGTAATCCTTCGACCGCTGATCGGTGTTCTCGATCAAGAGGCTGATGGGCGTGCCGGTGGTCTTCCCCTCGAACGTGCCCGAGAGGATCTTCACCAGGTCGGGCTCGCGCCGCTGGGTGGTGAACTTGCTGGTGCCAGGCTTGCGCGCGTCGAGAAGCGGCTGGATCGCCTCTTCGCTGATCGCGAGCCCCGGCGGGCACCCGTCGACCACGGCGCCCAGCGCTGGCCCATGGCTCTCGCCCCAGGTGGTAAAGCGAAGGACGCGGCCGAATGTGTTGACGCTCATGGGCCGCAGGCATTGGCGCAAGTTGCGACGGCTGTCCATATTGGCGCGGTTTGGGAGTTACTGGGGCACGCGATGGCGTGGAGGCGCGGATGGCCGCCTCAGGGGCTCAGAAGGGCTGTCTTTAGCGCCTGCTCCAGCGTCGCCGCTGCGTTGGTGCTGTCGCTTGCCCGCCAGGCGACGAAGCCGTCGGGGCGGGCTAGCAGAGCCCCCGCGGGACCGATCCCGAACCGCTCGAGCACATCGTTCGAAAGGTAGGTCCCCGACAGAGCGAAACCCACCGCCCGGCACGCCTCTGAAGCGCTATCTATCCACGCATCGCCCTGTGGTCCCATGAACAGCGCAAAGTTCGCCGCCGTCCAGTCGATCGTCGATATCCCTTCCTGCAACCACACATGCGGAACCCGGCTGCCCGGATGTCCGCGCGTCACGTCGGGATGAACGCAAGCCAGCTCGCCCTCCGGCCTCCCGCCAACGATCGCCGCCGAGCGATAGAACTGCCCGATCTCCATCGTCAGCTCATCTTTCATCTCGGGGGTGTCGGGTGCGATCTCTTCCGGCACTACGCGGCGGATGTAGCGGGCGTAGGCCTGCTCGACCGTCAGTTGCCCCACCGGGCGCCGCTCGGCCTCGTAGCTGTCGAGCAGCGCCTCGCCCGCTTCGCCTTTCAGCACTGCAGCCACTTTCCATGCGAGGTTCGCCGCGTCCTGCACCCCGGTATTGCCGCCGAACCCGCCGGTCGGCGGCACCACGTGCGCCGCGTCTCCGGCAAGGAACACTCGGCCCACGCGATAGGCATCGGCGCATTCCGCGGTGGCCTTCCAGGTGGCGACGTCTTCGATCTCGACTTCGAGGTCAGGCACCCCGACGGCCGAGCGCACCAGGGCCACGCAACGCTCGTGCGAGAGGTCACCCGCCACGTCCTTCGCACCGGGCAGCGACAAGTCGCCCAGCGTGTTGACCGCCAGGAAGCCGCGCGTCCCGCCTGCCTCGAAGCGGAAGAACCCGCGCTGGTCCGCGTTGACCACGTAGATCACGCCCAGCTGGCGCCCCTCGAGCCACGGACGGCAGTCGGCCTTGAAGTAGATCGTGATGCTGTCGGAGAGCAGGCCGGGCCCGCTCATGCCGATGCCGAGCGCCTCGCGCACCGGGCTGCGGTTGCCGTCGGCCGCGATCATGTACTTGGCGCGGATTGTGCGCAGGTCTCCGGTGTCGAGATCGCGCACTTCGGCGAGCACGTGGTCGTCGTAGCTGCCGAACCCGACCAGTTCGGAACGGTAGGAGAGTTTCGCCCCAAGCTCCGCGGCGCGCTTGTGCAGCAGCGGCTCGAGGCTTTGCTGGGTCATGAAGAATCGGCGGCTTGGGCTATAGGGCTCGACGCCGGCGTTGATGCTATCGACGTGGCGGGCGAGTTCACGCCCGGCGAGCGATTCCACCGCGTTGATCCCCCCATCGGGGCCGAATTGCTCTTCCGAAGCCTGGCGGATCGCCGGCTCCAACCCGATCCGGCGATAGGCCTCCATCGTGCCGATATGGAAGTATCCGGCGCGCGGGTGGATCGAAGTCCCCGCGTGCTTTTCGATCACTCGGGCCTCGATCCCATGCGCTCCCAGGAACGCCGCCGCCGACAGCCCGACCAGGCTGCCGCCGACGATCAGCACGTCGCAAAGCTCATCGGGCCGCGCCGCCATTTGTTTTCTCCTCTTCCCCGCAGGCATCCTAGGCCACGGCGGAACGCTGGCAAGCGCGACGAAGAGGCTTTAGAGCCTGCCAAAGCCAAGGAGGAACGATGGAGCATTCGGAGACCGGTTTCCTCTTGCGTGACGGCTTCGTCATGCTCGGGTTCGCGCTGTTCTTCGTGCTGCTGTTCCGGCGCCTGGGACTCGGCGCGACCTTGGGTTACCTCCTCGCCGGGGTGACCATCGGTCCTTACGTGCTGGGTCTGGTTGGCGACGCCGAGGAAATGAGCGGCATCGGTGAGCTCGGCATCGTGCTGCTGCTGTTTATCGTCGGGCTGGAGCTGAATCCCTCGCGGCTGTGGCGGATGAAGCGGGAAATCTTCGGGCTCGGCCTGTTGCAAGTCGTGCTGTGCGGCCTGGCGCTGACCGGGGTGATCCTGCTCTGCACCGTGTTTTCGCCCGCCGCGGCGCTGGTGATCGGGCTGCCGCTGGCGCTGTCTTCGACCGCGCAGGTGCTGCCGATGCTGCAATCGGCCGGGCGTTTGCGTTCGCCGTTCGGAGAGCGGGCCTTTGCGATCCTGCTGTTCCAGGACCTGTCGATCATCCCGCTGATCACAATCGTCACCGCGCTCAGCCGCAATCCGGCCGATCTCGAAGGTCCCTCCGGGTGGCTGACAGCGGCGCTCACAGTGGTCGCGATCATTGGCTTGATCGCCGCGGGACGTTTCCTGATCCGGCCTCTGTTCCGCCTGATCGGCGGGCTGGGTGAGCGCGAGATGTTCATCGTCGCCGCGCTGTTCACGGTGGTTGCTTCGGCTGCAGTGATGCAGGCCATCGGGGCAAGCACCGCGCTCGGGGCCTTCGTTGCAGGCGTGATGCTGGCGGATTCGCCCTATCGGCACGAGCTGGAGGCGGACGTCGAGCCATTCCGTTCGATCCTCCTCGGACTGTTCTTCCTCTCGGTCGGCATGCTGCTCAACCTCGACGCGATCTCGGAGCGGCCGCTGTTCGTGTTCGGCCTGGCGATGGTGCTGGTGGCGGTGAAGGCGCTGGTGATCTTCGGCCTCTGCCTGGCGTTCAAGATGCACTGGCGTCCGGCGCTCGGGATGGGCCTGCTCTTGAGCCAGGGTGGCGAGTTCGGGTTCGTGCTGTTCGCCGCGGCGCACGACGCGCTGCTCATCAGCGACGAGGCGGCCAGCCTGTTCGGCGCCGTGGTGACCGTGTCGATGGCGACCACGCCGTTCCTGATGTCGGTGACCAAGAGTTTCCGGCGAAGCCCGGAGCAGCTGAAGGAATCCCGCGAAGGTCCCTCGGAACAGACCGCCGGGGCGCTGATCGTCGGTTATGGACGCTTCGGCCAGACCGTGGCGCAGACGCTGGTCGCGGGCGGCATCACGGTGACGCTGGTCGATAGCGACGTCGAGATGATCGACGTGGCCGAACAGTTCGGCGCCAAGGTCTACTTCGGCGACGGTACGCGCGTGGACCTGCTGCGCCAGGCCGGCGCGGCCGAGGCCGAACTTATCATGTTCTGCATCGACCAGGAGCAGATCGAGCCCGAGTTCGTCCACGCGGTCCACAAGAGCTTTCCGCAAGCCGCGATCTATGTCCGCGGGTTCGACCGCCGCAGCGTGTTGAAGCTGAGCGATACGCCAGCCGAATACGTCGTGCGCGAGGTGCTTGAATCCGCGCTTCGCATGGCGCGCATGGCGCTGCAGAAGATGGGCCTCAGCGAAGAGGCGATCGAACGCGCCGAGAGCCTCTACCGCGCGACCGACCGCGAACGCCTGTCAAAGCAGATCGCCGCCGGCGACTTGCGCGCGGCGCGGGGGATCGTCCTAACAGAACCGCAAGTGCATGACCCGGTGGCGAACGATCCCGCCTAGAGCGCCAGCTCGTAGAGGAACTCGTCGTCGCGGTGGTTGCCGACCCAGAAGTCGATGTCGGCGACTTTGGTGAAGCCGTAGCGCTGGTAGAATCGCTGGGCGCCGAAGTTCTCGCTGAATACCGATAGCTGCAGAACATCAGCACCCCAGGCGCGCGCTTCGGCGATGGCCCATTCGATGAGCGCGGCGCCGAGGCCGTGGCCGGTCATGTCTCCCGCGCAGTAGAGTTGGCTAAGGTACACCGGCTTGCGCGGCTGAGGATCGGGTCGGCCGTCCATGAGGTGACCGCGGACGATCAACGAGTAGGCCGCCAGCTTGCCATCGACCTCGGCCACCTGGATCAAGGTCGGCGGATCGGCCAGGTGAGCGCGGAACGCCTCGGGCGTGCGATATTCCTCGAGGAAGCCTTCGAGATCTTCGGGCCGATAGAGACGGCCGAAGGCGGCGATGAAGCTGTCACGGCCCAGCTTGGCAAGCGCTTCGGCGTCGCTGGCGGTGGCGGGGCGGAGAAGGGTGGTCAAAGGGCGCGCTCCATGCAGATCGAGAAGTCGTCCGAGACGTAGTTGCCGAACGGCGCGCATTCGCTGAAGCCGTGCTTTCGGTAGAGCGATTGCGCCGGTTGGAACGGTTCGGGGCGACCGGTCTCCAGGCCCAGCCAGCCATAGCCTCGCCGCTCGGCCTCGGCCATCAAGTGCAGCAGGATCGCCTCGCCCGCACGCTTGCCGCGATACTCGGGGGCCGCGCGCATCGACTTGAGCTCGCCATGTGTCGCGTCGAGTTCCTTGATCGCGCCGACCGCGGCGAGCTTGTCTCCATCCCAGGCGCTGAAGAAGGTCACATCGGGCTGGCGCAGCCGTTCGACCGGCATGGCGTGCACGCTTTCCGGCGGAGACCAGCGGTGCATCTCCGAAAGGTGAAACTCAAGCAATGCGGTCACCTCGGCGCCGGTCAGGTCGTCGAGCCTGATGTCGTAGTCAGTCATTTCCGCTCTGTGCTACGCCACGACCCGTGCTGACAAGACCGTCCTTGCGCCGTCGTCTCACGTTGGTCGCAGCCCCGCTGGACCTGATCGCGAGCCCGGCTCAGGCGCAGGACGAGCAGGCCTGGGCCAAGGCCCCCGACGTGGCGGTTGGTGGGCTAGTCCTCTGGTCTGTCGCTGTTCCGCTGGGGAAGAAGGGCGGCGGGGCGGCGTTTGCGATGGCGCTCTAGAGCGGCGGAGAAAGGAGAGGGAGGCGGCTGCTGGTGGTTCGACAAGCTCACCACGAACGGAGTTCTAGACTACGGATATACACCACATCCGTTCGTTCTGAGCTTGTCGAAGGACGCTGGCCCCAGGACTAACGGTCGAACTTGTCCTTCTTGCGCTTGCCGAAGCGCATCCCGCTTTCCAGCCTGGCGCGGAGCGCTTCGTAGAAGGCCTCGAGGAACTTGCGGTCATCGCCGTGTCCGGGCTCCCAGCCGATCTTGCGGCAGATCGCCTCCACCACCTTGCGCTGCGCCTCGGGATTGTCGTTCCGCAGGACGCCTTCGAGCACTTGCAGCTCATGCTCGCCGTACACCGATAGCTCCGCCTCTCCGAAGCGGTAGGCGCCCGGAGTGCGCGGGGTGAGCGACATGGCCTCAGGCAATTTATGCCGCTCCGCCTCTACCACCCAGGTGCCCGCGATCAGGTCTCCGGCGCGCAGGGCGTCGCGGTTGAAGAACGGGAACAGCACGAACACCGCCAGCCACACGCCCGCCGCGATCCCGGCGACGCCGCTTGCCCCGCCCGAGAAGAGGAACACCACCGGCACGAACACCTCGACGTCGCGCATCAGGTTGCGGGCGATCACCGCCTCTGCGGTCAAGCGTCCGCCGCCCCGGGCCGCGACGCGAATGCCAAGCGCGCGCTTGCCGGGCGTCGCCCCGCGCGGGCCGATCTCGAACCACAGGAAGTAGCCGTAACGGGCCAGGAACAGGAACAGGATCACGAGGACGAGCAAGACCTCGACACCTGGCGACACCTGTTCGCTTTCGGCTTGGGACATTCCGATGCCGAGGGCCACGAGCAGCAGCGAAAACACGATCAAGCCGAGGAAGATCATGCCCAGGTCGAGCATGAGCGCGCCTGCCCGCGCGCCCTTGGATGCGACGGTGAGCGGCAGCGAAAGCCCCTCGGGTGTCACGAGCTCGCGGTGGCGTTTGGCCTCGAGGCCTTTGCGGGCAGCGATGGCGTTCACGATATCGCTCCCAGGTTGCCCTTTCGCCGTCCGGCGAAGGCGAAATAGGTCAGCCACAGCAGCAGCATCACACTTCCGATGGCGCCGCGCGCCGCGGGTAGCTCGACCAGCTGACGGGCGAACCCTTCCAGCAGGCCGGCAATCGCCAGCATGAACACCACACCCGCCATGACTTGCGCCGCTCGGCGTCCACTGGAGGCGGCTGCGGCCATGACGGAGCGGTCGCCGGGAAAGGCCATTGTCCGCCCGACGTGCAGACCCGCCGCACCGGCCAGCAGGATTGCGCCGAACTCCGTCGTCCCGTGGACCGAGAGCCAGGCGACGAATTGCCACCCGAGACCGGCCTTGAAGAAGACCCACAGCATCGCCCCCAAGGAGGCCATGTTGTAGACCAGCAGCAGCAGCGTCGGGATGCCAAAGGCAAACCCGAGCGCGAAAGCCAGGATCGAAACGGAGGAGTTGTTGGAGAACAGGAAGGTGGCGAAAACCGTCAATCCTTCGCTGTCGTCCGCCCCCTTGAGCGTCTCAGCCAGAGCTGCGCGATCCGCCCCCGGTTCGCGCCCGCCTGCCATCTCTCCAGGAACCAGCGCGTAATACCATTCGGGCTCTTGCGACACGAGCACCCAGCCGGCCGCGGTCCCGGCGACCATCACCGCCAGGGCGATGGCAATCTCCAGCCAGATCGCTCGCACCGCGATGCTCCAGCCGCCGCCGAGGAACTGCCGCAGCCAGCCAAAAAGCGAGGTGCGCGGGCCGTAGACCTGGAACCAGGCGCGCCGGACCAGGGCTTCGAGATAGGCAAGCGTCGCCGCATCGAGCGAAGTCTCGCGCGCAACGGCGAGGCTCGAGGCGGCCTGGCGGTAAAGCACCGGGAGCGCCAGCAGATCCTCGTCCGAAATGCGGCGCAGCCGGTTCTTTTCGAGCGAGATGACAATCCCTTCCAGCCGGCGCCAGTCGCTCTCGCGTTCGAGCCGGAAACGGTCAGAGCGAAGCGACGCCGCCTCGATGTCGGGCAGCGGCGCGATCTCGGGCTTCTTGAACAGGGCCAGCGCCATCAGCCGACCGCCTCCATGCGCTTGGCCTGGAGGTAGCGATCGAGCAAGCGATAGCCGATCGCCTCCCACGGGGCTTCGATCACATCGACTCCCAACCGGCGCAGCCGCTGCAACACCAGCGCGCGTTGGCGGGCGAGACCATCCGCCGCGACAGCGGTCGCCAGGTCGCGCACAGTGGCGGGCTCCGCCCCGGTCAGGTCGGAGAGTTCCTCGTCGGCCATGGTCACGAAAATCACCAGGTGATGGCGCACCAGCCGTTCGACGCTTTCGACCATGATTTCGGCGGAAGTCGGATCGGTGAAGTCGGAGAACAGCACGATCAAGGATCGGCGCTTGAGCTTGGCGGTCAGGGTGGCGAGCGCGAGGGTGAAGTTCGGTTCGCGCGGGATGTAGTCGAGCTCAGCCGCGGCCCGCTGCAACCGGTTGAAGCCGCGCGAATCGAGCGCGAACGGGGTCATCAGCTCAGGCTTGTCGGCGAAGCCGAACAGCGCGACGCGGTCGCCGCCCTTGAGCGCGACATAGGCCGCCATCAGCGCAGCGGAGATCGCCCGGTCGATCCGCGGCAATCCCTCGACGGGCTCGCTCATCGACTGGCCGCAATCGAACGCGAAGACGATCTGGTTGTCGCGTTCGGATTCGTTCTCACGCGCGTAGAGCCGCGAATGGCGTGCGCTCGCCTTCCAGTCGATCCGGCGGCGGTCCATGCCCGGCTCGTATTCGCTGAGCGCTTCGAACTGGGTGCCTTCGCCCCGGATGCGGCGGGCGATCAGGCCGAACTGGGAGTCGCGCAAAAAGGTCTGGAGTACGGGAGAACGGACCGGCGATAGGTCGGGCCATACGCGCACCGGCTCGCCGAGTTCGCGGTGAGCTTGGCGATGCGCAAGGCCGAGTGGCCCGGGCCAGCGGAGCCAGAGCTCGTGCAGTGTCCCGGTTCCCCGGCGGACCGGGACGATCTCGGTCTCGCTCGACCAGACGTCAGGCACCGGGCCTGGTGCCAGGGTAAAGCTCGCCGTTCCGCGGTCGCCCAGGCGCGCATCGAAGCCCAGCGCGCCCTGCGGGGCACCGCTCCCGACCCGGCCGCCGAACTCGGCGTGAAGCAGCAGGCGCATCGGCTGGCCCACCTCGACGTCGGCCGGATAAGTCAGCTTGAGATCGTGCAACCGGCCCGCGATCAGCCCGTCGAGCGCCGTCACCACCAGCAGGGCTAGGGCCGCTGCCGGCGCCACGATCCATGCGTTCGGAGCGAACGCGCCGATCAGCACCGCTATGGGCGCCATCAGTGCCAGCAGCAGCAGGGCCCGGGCCGAAGGGACGATGCGCGACTTCATCGAATCACTTCGGCGCCTCGGTTTGCTCGATCAGGCCGGCCACGAGATCCTCGACCAGCTTGCCCTCGATCTCGGCCGCGGGCGACAGCAGCAGACGATGGCGCAACACCGAGGTGGCGAGGGCCTTCACGTCATCGGGCAGCACATAGTCGCGGCCTTGCAGCGCGGCTCGTGCCCTCGCGGCGTTGGCGAGCACGACGGCGGCGCGCGGCGAGGCGCCGCTGGCGATGTCGGCGCTCTCGCGCGTCGCCCGCACCAGCGCGACGGTGTAACCGATCACTTCGTCAGCGAGCTTGACCGACTTCACCGCTTCCTGCGCTGCGCCAAGCGTCGCGGCGTCAGCCACCATGGCGATGCCGAAATCGGTCGGGTTCGGCGGACCGCTGCGCTCGCCGAAGCGGCGGACGATTGCCGCCTCTTCCTCGGCACTGGGGTAGGGCACCAGCAGCTTGAACAGGAATCGGTCGAGCTGCGCTTCGGGCAGCGGGTAGACGCCCTGGTTCTCGATCGGGTTCTGCGTCGCCACCACCATGAAGTGGTCGGACAGCGCATGAGTCTGCCCGTCGAGCGTCACCCGCCTTTCCTGCATAGCTTCGAGCAGCGCGGCCTGGGTCTTGGGCGGCGTGCGGTTGATTTCGTCGGCCAGCAGCAGTTCGCGGAAGATCGGGCCGCGCGTCAGGGTGAACTGGCTGGTCTGGAAGTTGAACAGGTTGGAACCCAGGATATCGCCCGGCAGCAAGTCCGGGGTGAACTGGATCCGCCCGAACTCGAGCCCGGTCGATGCGGCGAAGCACTGGGCGAGGAAAGTCTTGGCCGTGCCGGGCGGACCTTCGAGCAGCACGTGGCCTTGCGCCACCAGCGCGATCAGCAAGTGCTCGATCGTCTCTTCCTGGCCGACGATCGCCTTGCCGATTTCTGCCCGGATGGCGTCGGCCAGCGCGCGCGTCTCTGCGAGCGATAGGGTCATTGAACAAGGGTCCTTTCGATGGATCTGAGAGCACCGGCAGCGCGCAGCAAGTCGGCCGGGCGGCGGGCGTTGCGCAAGGCTTCGGCCCGTTCGGGAAAGTCGGCGGGCAGGCCGCGCAGGGCCTGGACACGGGCGATGGCCGCTTCGCGCGCGCCCGGCTCCGCCTCGCGAATATTGAGCGCTGCGGCGATGCGGGCGGAGACCAGCGCGGCATAGGGCGGGCCCAGCAGGTGCAGCCTGCGCGCCCGCTCCACTAGTGCGGCGCTGTTTCGCGCCAGCTGCTGCTTGCCCATCGCGAACGACGGAGCCTCGGCCACAGGTGGGCCGAAGCGGCGGAATGAACGCCAGGCGATGAGCAGCGCGGCCAAGATCAGGCACAGGGTGGCAGCCAGGAACGGCGGCCGGAAAGCCATCGTCAGCAGGTTCTCGTTGCGGCCCAGGCCAGCCACCGTGAGATCGAACACGATCGGCAGGTCGTAGTCCTCAAGCGTCGTTTCGACCAATGCGACTGCCGCTTCGGCCCGTTTGGCGTCGGCGAGGCCGTAGTTGTTCATCAGGTCCGGCTCGACGACCACCACGACGGGCCAGAGCGAATCGTCGACCCCGGGCTCGCTGCCGTCGAGCGGCGGAATCCCGGCTGCGTCGGCGAGATAGGGGTAGACGCCCTTGTCGTTGATGTAGCCGGCCAGCGCCTCGCCATCCTTGTCGCTGATGAGCGGCATCAAGCCGTCACCACGGAGCCCAAGCGTCTCGTCGGGCACGGGGAACGTCCCTTCGAGATCCAGGCCGTACCAACGTTCCCGCTTGGCGAGCCTCAACTCGCCATTCTTGAGACCGTCGATCTCGGTCACGAACTCGGGCTCGCCAGCGCCGCCGAGAATGACCCAGCCACGCGGTACGTTGAGCGTACGGATGCTGTCAGCTTTGCCCGCCGTCCATTTGGGCAGGATCAGCAGCGTGGGCCCGGCGTAGCGTCGTTCGCGAATGATCCGGGAAATTTCCTCTCCGTCCGCCTGGAAGAGGTCCGGCGTGATCACCAGCAGCACCTCGTCCTGCAGGCGTGCCTTTGAACGGGAGAGCGAGACATCATAGCCCTGCGCCTTCAGCAGCCGTGTGAGCCCGGCAAAGCCGTTGAGCCCGTTCGCCGCCGCGTGGGAGCCGCCGTTGCGGTCTTCGCGCCCGTCCCAGCCTGCCCCGATTGCGTAGAGAAACAGCAGGAAGGCCCCGGCGCCGACCACCAGCACCGCGAGGATCATCTTCGGCGAGAAAGGTGAAGCGCTCCGACTCATCCGGCGACCACTCCGAGCCTTGGCGCTGCCAAGGCGAACTCGGCGTAGGCGGCGCGCGCGGCCTGCCAGTCTTCTGCCGAGAGGTTGCGCAAGGCAAACAAGCTGCGCTCGACCCGTTCGGCAATTACGCCGAAGGCGCTGCGGGCGCCGTGCGAGAGGTCTGGCAACTCGGCGATCTCGCGGGCGGTGCTCGATGGCTCGAGCAAGCCGGGCCGCGCTTCAGCGATCTGGCCGACACTGCGCTTGAGCAAGAGGTGAGTGGCTTCCTCGAATCGGCCTTCGGCGGCAAGCCTGTCCGCGTCTTCGAGCAAGGCCAGCGCTTGATCGGCATCGGGCGTCCATTCGGGCACGCTTTCGTTCGCCCCGCCAGGTCGCGCGTTCGCCAGCATCGGGGCAAACGTGCGCCACAGCAGGTAGAGGATCAGCAGTGCCGCGAGTGCCAGCACCGACCACATGATGACCTGTCCGGAAACTCCGAGGAATCGGCCAATGGCACCGAACACGTTGGCCAGCAGATCGCCCAGCGGCTGAAGCAATTCGCCCAGCCATTTGAAGAAGCTCTGCAGCCATTCCGGCGGCGGGTTCGGCGCGGGCGGTTTTACGGGGACGAATTGGATGTCGGAGGCCGCACGCAGCGCTTCCCAGTCGCGCGCGAAATCGCCTGCGCCCGCTTTCGCGGCGCTATCCCCCGTCTCCACTGTCACACGCTACGAGGTGGCATGGCCGCCGCGACGGCGCAACCCGTGGTTTTACGTGGTCTAGCCGCGAACCCTAGCCTGCGGATAGCTGCCGAGCATGCGCAGTTCCTTGCTGTGGAACGCGAGCTCCTCGAGCGCCCTGTCGATCGACGGATCGCCTGGCGCGCCGAGGATGTCGGCAAAGAACATCGTCGCCGAGAAGCTGGCGCCTTGCTGATAGCTTTCGAGCTTGGTCATGTTGACGCCATTGGTCGCGAACCCGCCGAGCGCCTTGTAGAGCGCGGCCGGTACGTTCTTCACCTCGAACACGAAAGTGGTCATCGCCGGATGGCCCGAGAGCGTGGCGGGATCGAGCGCGTCGCGTGAAAGCACCACGAATCGGGTGGTGTTGTCGGGCGCGTCTTCCACACCCTGCTCGGCGATGGTCAGGTCATAGAATTCGGCCGCGAGCGCTGGCGCGATGGCGCAGGCTTCGGGATCGCCCATCTCCTTGACCAGCGCGGCGGCACCGGCGGTATCGGCATAGGCAAGCGGGACGATGCCCCGCTCACGCAGGTATTTCCGCGTCTGGCCGAGCGCCTGCGGGTGGCTGTAGGCCGCCTTGTAGGGACCCGCGCCGAGACCCATTACCGCGTAGGTGATCGGCAGGAAGTACTCGCCGACGATCGACAGCCCGCTTCCGGGCAGCAGAAAATGAATGTCGGCCACGCGGCCATGTTGCGAATTCTCGATCGGGATGATCGCGCTACCGGCACGTCCTGCGCTGACCGCATCGAGCGCATCTTCGAACGAAAAGCAGGGCAGCGGCAGGCAGCCGGCCGACCATTCGATCGCAGCGCGATGCGAATTGGCGCCAGGCGCGCCTTGGAAGGCGACCGCGCGAGCGGGGTTGGCCGCGGCGGCGGCGTGCATCTCTTCCACGAGGGCAAGGGCGGGAGTGGGATAGCTGTCCATTCAGGCGACGCGGGTAACGACGCATCTTGCGACCGACAAGTGACTATCGGACTTGCGCCTTTGAACCCGCCTTACTAGAGCGGCGCGCAAATCTGACTCTGGTAGATAATCCATCGATGACTGATCGTTTCAACACCATCGCCGGCTGGACACTGGGTGCGGCCATCGTCGCACTTGGCGGCTCCATCGCAAGCGGCCTGTTTTTCCAGGCCGACAAGCCCCACCGTCCGCACGTGATGGGCTTCCCCATCGAAGGCGTCGTGGAAGCGGGTGCCGCCGCCGAAGGTCCTCCGCTGGCGACTCTGCTCGCCACGGGTGATGCGGCTGCGGGCGAGAAGATCTTCGCCAAGTGCACCTCGTGCCACACGATCGCTCAGGGCGGTGGAGATGGCATCGGTCCGAATCTCTATGGCATCGTTGGCAAGCCGATCGGCAAGCACGAGCCGGGCTTCGCTTATTCGAGCGATCTTTCGGGTCATGGCGGTGACTGGACGTTCGAGAATCTCGACCACTGGCTGAAGAGCCCGAAGGCTTTCGCTGGCGGCACGAAGATGAGCTTCGCCGGCCTCGGCAAGCCTGAGGATCGCGCCAACGTGATTCTGTTCCTGCTGCAGAACGGTGGCGGTCCGCCGCTGCCTCCGCCGCCGGCAGCCGACGCGGCCGCTGGTGATGCGGCCGCTGCTCCGGCCGACGCTGCTGCAGCTCCTGCTGCTGACGCAGCTCCTGCTGCTGACGCAGCCGCTGCCCCGGCCGACGCTGCTGCAGCTGCTCCGGCCGCCCACTAAGACCGGCGGCTACGGCCGCCGCGTTTCTAGCGATTGTCCCGCGAGGGAAAGGAAACGGCCGCTTCTGCGGCCGTTTTTCTTTCAGGCTTGGTCCCGGCCCTTGAAGCCCTGCGCGATGACGTACCATTCCGACGAGCCCTTACGGCTGGCGGGGGGCTTGGCATGCTTCACCGCACGGAAGTGTCGCTTGAGGAGAGCCAGCAAGTCGGCATCGGTCCCCCCGGCCAAGACCTTGGCCACGAAGGCCCCGTCTTTGTCGAGCACTTCGACCGCGAAGTGAGCGGCGGTCTCTACCAGCCCCATCGTCCGCAAGTGATCGGTCTGCTTATGGCCCACGGTGTTGGCGGCCATGTCCGACAACACGAGGTCTGGCGGCCCGTCGAGCGCGGCTTCTAGCGCCGCGGGGGCATCGTCCGCCATGAAGTCCATCTGGAAGATCGTCACGCCTTCGAGGGGTTCGGTCTCGAGCAAGTCGATGCCGACGACCGCGGCGCCCGGCACGCGCTTGCGTACGACCTGGCTCCAACCCCCCGGGGCGATGCCGAGGTCGACGACCCGGCGCACACCCTTGAGAAGGCCGAATCGCTCGTCGAGTTCGAGAAGCTTGTAGGCGGCCCGGCTGCGATAGCCTTCGGCCTTGGCCTGCTTGACGTAAGGATCGTTGAGCTGGCGTTCGAGCCAGCGCGTCGACGACGCGGTGCGGCCCTTGGTTGACCGGACGCGCCGGTCGGGATCGCGGCCAGAGCGGGTCACCGGAGTGTCTGCTTGAGTCGTCGCAGTGCTGCTTGCGCCTCGATGCCGAGCGCGTCGGCGGACATCAGTCCGCGCAGGATGCCCTCGCGGATACCACGATCCGCCACGCCGAGCCGCGGTGCCGGCCAGATGTCGAGGATCGCTTCGAGAATGGCGCAGCCCGCCACCACCAGATCGGCCCGCTCGTTGCCAATGCAGGGCAGCCGGCGGCGGTCTTCGGGCCCCATGGTGGAAAGCCGGGTGGCGATGTCGCGCATCGATTCGGACGGCACGACGAGTCCGTCGACCGCCTTCCTGTCGTACTGCGGAAGGTCGAGATGCAGGCTGGCGAGAGTGGTCACGGTGCCGCTCGTACCGAGGAGACGCAGGTCCGGCAAACGGAACGGAGCGATGCGCTCTGCGAAACCGGCAAAGCTGTCGGCCACGAGCTTGTGCATCTTGCGATAGCGGGCAAGCCGCGAGGCGGCGTCCTTGCCTTCGTCGCCGACGGTCTCCGTCAGCGAAACCACGCCCCAGGGGACGCTCTGCCAGTCGAGAATATGCGGCACCGGCGCGCCGGGTTCGATCAGGACCAGTTCGGTCGATCCCCCGCCGATGTCGAAGATTACCGCCGGTCCGATGCCGTCTTCGAGCAAGATGTGGCAACCGAGCACTGCCAGCCGCGCCTCTTCCTGGGCGGAAATGACGTTGAGCTTGATGCCAGTTTCATGCTGCACCCGTTCGATGAACTCGGCGCCGTTGGTTGCCCGCCGACACGCCTCGGTGGCGACAGAACGGGCAAGGCGGACATTGCGGCGCTTGAGCTTGTCGGAGCAGACTTTGAGCGCCCCAACGGCGCGGTCCATGGCCAGGTCGCTCAGCCGGCCCGTCTGGGCGAGACCTTCACCCAAGCGTACGACACGGCTGAACGCATCGATGACCACGAAATTGGCATCGGCCGGGCGGGCAATCAGCAAGCGGCAGTTATTGGTGCCAAGATCGATCGCTGCATAAGCCTGGCGCGATTGGCCAAGCGGAAGGCTTGCAGGCTGCTCGCGCAGATCAGCGCCATTGGCGCTGCCATTTTCCTGCCTTTCGCCGGCGGTGCCGGAGTGGCCCGACTGAGGGTTCGCCAAATTCGGCGCCTCTCCCTCAGAACCCGCGGTACTCCGCCGCTCGTCCGACGGATTGAAATCCGCCATTTTCTTTGAACTCGCTCGTATTTCTTACCCGCTCAAGGCGGAACCTGAACACAGGCTAGCGAAAGCGCTTCGCCGGGGCAAGTTTGGGGCAACCGAGGCCCTTACGTGCAATCCTGGCCACAAGACGCGTGTGGCCCGCTTGACGAGACCGTCCGGCCTTTCTAGATGCGCCGCTCCCGCGTTGCCCCGTCGTCTAATGGTAAGACTACGGACTCTGACTCCGTCAATTGAGGTTCGAATCCTCACGGGGCATCCAGGTTTTCCCTTAAAAGTCAGCGATATAGCTCTACTTAGCCGGTTGCCTGATGGGTTTGCGGCATTTCCGCTGAGTTGCGCGGTTTTCCGTCGATTCTCTCAGCTTCCCCGCCCCTCCGTGCAACACCAGTGCAACATGAAGGGATGTTCGCGCCTCGACCTTGTGGCGACGGGACGGCATGGTCGGAGCTGTAAAAGACGGTCACGGACTCGCAACCAGCCTTCAGATGGACCTCACGTTAGCGAGGCATTGTCGATTACGAACCGATACTTCACGTCGCTCTTCAGCATACGCTCGTAGGCAACATTGATCTGTTCGGCTGGGATGAGCTCGATGTCCGACACGATCTGATTCTCAGCACAGAAGTCGAGCATCTCTTGGGTCTCCGCGATGCCGCCGATCGTGGACCCTGCAATCGCCTTGCGCCCCATAATTAGGGGGAAGACCTCTGGAGAAGGATGTGGGTGTTCCGGCGCGCCAACCAGGCACAGCGTCCCATCCCGCTTCAGAAGGGAGGTGTAGTCATCGAGCTTGTGACTCGTTCCCACCGTGTCGAGGATGAAGTCGAACGTTCCCGCGTGCTGGGCCATCTCGGCCGCGTCTCTGGAAAGGATGACCTCGTCAGCGCCCAGGGCGAGGATGTCAGCTCGTTTGCTTTCCGATGTCGTGAACCCGACGGTATGCGCACCCAGCGCATGGGCGAACTTCACCCCCATGTGCCCCAGTCCGCCAATGCCGACGACCCCAACTTTATGGCCTGGCCCGACATTCCAGTGCCGGAGGGGGGAATAGGTCGTGATCCCCGCGCACAGCAACGGGGCTACGGCAGCCAGATGCTCTTCGCTATGGGTGACCCGCAGGACAAACTTCTCGTCCACGACGATCCGGTCCGAATAGCCGCCAAGGGTATGTCCAGGCGGGTCCTGGGTGGGCGAGTTGTAAGTGAGAGTGTTTCCCGTCTCGCAATACTGTTCGAGCCCCTCCGCGCAGGATGGGCAGTGCTGGCAGCTGTCCACCATGCAGCCCACGCCGACTGCATCACCGATGGCAAACTTGCTCACCGCCGCGCCCACGGCGCTGACATGACCCACGATCTCATGACCGGGCACACACGGGTAGATCGTGCCATCCCACTCGCTCCGCGTCTGGTGCAGGTCGGAGTGGCAGATGCCGCAGTAGGCGATCTCAATCTGGACATCTTTGGGTCCGGGCTCGCGGCGCTGGATGACCAGCGGAGCGAGCGGCTGGTCAGCAGCAGAGGTGCCATAGGCTTTGACGGTCATGTTGAGTCCCTGACGTCTTCTTGCAGATTGCCGGCGAGGTCGGCGAGCGTTGTATCGAGGCTACTAACGTCCGCGGGAGTAAGTTCCGCATCGGGGACCCCGTGTTCTCGTCAGGCAGGGGTTACCTGCGCGGATCGACCATGGACAACGGCGGCGCTGATGAAGGGAATCGGCCGTTATCTTCACTCGGTGACGGGGAAGGCGTGAAGCTCATGAGTCATGTCTCAAGTGCTGAGCAACACCGTGGTCAGGCACCTTTGCCGCAGAGCGAACTGGGCTTTGATCCCGGTCAAGGCAATCAGAGCTCCGGTTATTCATTAGGGTATTCGGGCACAGAAGCCTAAGTTTCTCGATGCCCGCCACGTTGACAAGGAGGAAGCAATGGCCGCCTCAGTCGTCAGTGAACAAGCGCTCGGAAAGCGCCACAAGCTAAGCGTCGTTCGCCTGCTCGTAAGCGGCGCCGCGACGGGCCTCGCGATCTTTGTCCTTTGCTGGATCGGAACCGCTGTCCCGTTCTCAAGCCCAACTCACGCCTACATCAGCTTGTTCACCAATGCTCAGGTGAACTCCGGCGCGGCGCTCGTGGAAGGGTCGGTCTGGTCCCTGCTCTTTGGCGGACTTTCTGCGGGTCTCTTCGGAATTATCTACAATCTTGCCGCACCACTTGAGAGTCGGTGACTCGACGCCGGATCGTCTGACGGACTGCGGACCGTTCTTGGAGCCGAAGGCCCTGCGCGAGGCAGGCTGGCAGGAACTCCAGTTGCGGCCTTCCGGCATCGGCAACGGGTGAAAGGGATAGATCGCTTTCGTCATCTGATGGCGGAAGGGAAGACCTGCTGGTCGTTTCCCCGATCCTCATGTCCTCATATCGACACGCTCCGCAGCCGGAGCGAGTTGCCAATGACGGCAACCGAACTGAATGCCATCGCCGCTCCAGCGATGATCGGGCTCAGGAGTATGCCAAACCATGGATAGAGCACGCCGGCAGCAATCGGAACGCCCGCCGCATTGAACACGAACGAGAAGAAGAGATTCTGGCGGATGTTGCGCATCGTTGCGTGACTGAGGCGACGCGCCCGGACGATACCGCCAAGGTCGCCCTTTACGAGAGTGACCGCGGCGCTTTCCATGGCGACATCTGTGCCGGTTCCCATGGCGATGCCGACGTCCGCCGCAGCAAGGGCCGGCGCGTCATTGATGCCATCACCGGCCATGGCCACGCGGCGTCCAGCTCGCCGGAGCTCTTCCACCTTGGCCTGTTTCTGATCCGGCAAAACCTCGGCTATCACTTCATCAATATCGACACGACGAGCTACCGCCTCTGCGGTCCGGCGATTGTCGCCGGTCATCATGACGACATGAATACCCGCGCGGCGTAGATCTCCAACGGCCTGCACCGCACTCTCCTTGATCGGGTCTGCGACGACCACCAGCCCGGCCAGCTTGCCGTCGATGGCGACGAACATCACACCCGCGCCCTCGGACCGATGCTTGTCCGCTTGTTGTTCGAGCATGTCCGAGCTGATCCCGAGGTCCACCAACAACGCCTTGTTCCCCAGACCTACCATCCGGCCATCGACGCTTCCCGTCACGCCCTTGCCGGTATGTGACGTAAAAGCAGTGCTCGCCGGTATGGTGATATTCCCGTCTTCCGCGCCTTCGACGATTGCCGCGGCAAGCGGGTGCTCGCTCCCTCGTTCGAGCGAAGCAGCCAGCCGAAGCACCTCCTCTTCGGAAAAGCTATTCACCGGCTCGACGGCGACAAGCTTCGGTTTACCCAAGGTCAGAGTTCCGGTCTTGTCGACCACAAGCGTGTCAATCTTCTCCATCAATTCGAGCGCCTCGGCGTTCTTGACGAGCACGCCGGCTGTGGCGCCGCGCCCGGTTCCAACCATGATCGACATTGGAGTCGCGAGACCGAGAGCGCAGGGACAAGCGATGATGAGAACCGCGACGCTGTTGACGAGGGCGTGGGCGAGACGGGGCTCCGGTCCCACAAAGTTCCAGACCGCAAAGGCAACGATTGCAACGAGCACCACGGCCGGAACGAACCACGCGGACACCTTGTCTGCAAGCGCCTGGATCGGTGCGCGGGAGCGCTGTGCGTCGGCCACCATCCGCACGATCTGCGAAAGGACCGTGTCGTGCCCGACCCTTTCCGCGCGCATCACCAGACTGCCGGTGCCGTTGACGGTCGCACCTGTGACTTTGTCGCCCATGACCTTTTCGACAGGCACTGGCTCGCCGCTGATCATCGACTCGTCGACCGAACTGCGGCCCTCGACGACCGTGCCGTCGACAGGGACCTTTTCGCCCGGCCGGATCCGCAGCAAGTCGCCGAGATGGACTTGTTCCAACGGGATGTCTTCTTCGCTGCGGTCAGCTTTCAGGCGGCGTGCGGTCTTGGGCGCGAGGCCGAGCAAGGCACGGATCGCCTTGCCCGTCGCGGATCGTGCGCGCAGCTCCAGGACTTGGCCGAGAAGAACTAGCGTTGTGATGACCGCGGCCGCCTCGAAATAGACCGGCACCAGGCCGCCCATTGAGCGCAGGGACATGGGGAACAGCTGCGGCGCGACTGTCGCTACGACGCTGTAGCCGTAGGCCACCCCGATACCCAGACCGATCAGGGTGAACATGTTGAGGTCCCGCGTCTTCAGTGAAGCCCAGAACCTCTCGAAGAACGGCCAGCCGCCCCAAAGCACCACAGGCGTGGCAAGCGCAAACTGCGTCCAGATTGAGCTGCGCATCGGCAATAGATCCAAGCCGAGAAGTTCCGTGGCGACGACAAGGATCACCAGCGGGATGGACAGCGTAGCGCTCACCCAGAAGCGGCGCGTAATGTCGGCCAACTCGGGGTTTGGCCCGTCTGCGAGCGTGGGCTCAAGAGGCTCTAGGGTCATGCCGCAGATAGGGCAGAAGCCGGGTCCATTACGGCGGATCTGGGGGTGCATCGGACACGTCCAAATCGTGCCCTCGGTCGCTGCCGCCGACGCGCCAATGGTGGAATTGCTAGTCGTTGGCTCGTTCGCCGACCGGCTCAGGTAGTGGTCAGGATCGACCTGAAACTTGTCGAGGCAACGAGCGCTACAGAAGAAATAGGAGGCGCCGTTCAGTTCGAGGCGATGCGGGCTGGTGCGGCTATCGACCTTCATTCCGCAGACCGGATCGGTCACGAGGACATCATGATCTTCCGACTTAGCGGAGTGCTCGTGATTGCTATGCCCGCACTCTGTCATGCCCGTTCCTTTCAGATGCGACTTGCGATGCCGACCGCCAGGGCGGGTAGCACAACCATTCTCACGCCATTGGTCCAGGTGGTTCCAGCGTCCCGAGCCAGGCCACTAGACCGAGGATCCCGACCGAGGCCGCCCCTTCAAGCGCCAGGCTCTTTCGCAGGTCACGGACCGCCGCTGCAACGTCGCGAGTGCGGATTGCCTCGCCGAGAGCTGGCGTGAGACGCCACCTGTTCGCAGCAGCGAGAATCAGCATGGCCGCAAATAGGCCGAGCTTGGCGAGGAGGAGCTGCCCGTAGGGCGAACCCATCAATTGGCCCAGGTCAGCAAGGCCCAACAGGACGAGACTGTTGACGATCCCGGTCGCCAAGATAAGCCCAACGGCTATTGTCCCGACACGAGCGAACTGTTCCAGGGCGCGATGGCTCGTAACCAGCCGCGCTTCCGATGGCGTTGCCATCGACGGGAACAACAACCAGGCAAAGGCTGCGAGGCCGCCAATCCAAGTCGCTGCCGCCAGCATGTGGACGATGTCGCTAACTCTATGTGCTGTTCCGGTCCAACCTTCGGTGGCGCCGGCGTGTCCGGTCCAGACCAGTGTGGCGATTGCAACGGACACCGATACGAGGAGGAAGAGGCGCGCGGCCCGAGGCTTCCAGCCGAGAGCGACAGCAGACGCCACGGCGGCGGTCATGGCCGCCATGCGGACGATCCACGCAGTTCCGATCGCGGTCTCGCTGACCACTTCACGCAGCACGGCACCATCGATCGCCAAGAGGCTGGAACCTGTCATTGACGCGACGAGTGCGAACATGCCGACCCAGGACAGTAGTAGTCCGATCAGCGACAAGGCCAGGGCAGGCTTCTCTAACGGCAATATGCCCGAGGCGCGCTCCTGAGGGGTCAAAGCATATAGGGAAAACGCGGTCAGGCCCGCCAGCGCCAACAGGCCGGCGTAAAGCGCGAACCTGATGACGATGACGGGCACATAATCCATCGCCCTAGCGCACAGTGAAGCTGAAGTTGCCGCCGGCGCGATGTGAGTCTGCGCCCGCAGCTGACCAAGTAACCTTGTAGGTCCCCGCCGCGAGTGCGTGCCGCAGTTGCAGTGTCATGGTCTTCTTGTCCTTGCTCATTTGCGAGGTGAATCCCGTGACTGCCGTCGGGTCGTGGCTGGCCGTGCCCGGCATGCCGGTCATCGCGATTTCGGCGCGCGCAGTACTGCCGACAATCGGCTCCTCGAAATGAAGCTCGATCTTGGTTGGGCTGGCGACCCGTGCATTGGCGGCCGGTATCGTCGAGACGAGCTCGGTGTGTGCGCTGGCGATCTGGGGGGCACCGAGCGCAAGCGCTGCGAATGCGAGGGTGAGGATACGGATACGCATGGGGTGTCTCCTTGGGGGCGTGCCATGGTGCAATACGCGGCGGGGAGAGCCGCCCCTCAAAATCTCGCACGGAATTTTCCCTGAGGGATCGAGCGACCGACTGCGTATAGGAACGCGAAGACATTGGAGACCTTATCCATGCACGACCTCGATCTGTCCCTTCGCCGTCTCAGCGAAATGCCGGTCCCTCCGGGGCTCGACACGATCGACGACGCCGTGTTCGCCGGTCTTGTTCGTGTTCGGCAGGACGCGGTCAGCGGACGGCGCCTAATGGGCATCGCAGCCGCGTTCGCGCTGGTTCTGGGAGTTGCGGGAGGCGGCCTCGCCGGGGGCACGCCCGCAGCGGCCCATCCCTTATCGCCCTTTGCAGCAGACAACGCGCTCGCACCTTCGACCTTGTTGGCGGTTCATCCGTGAATTGGGGCAAGCGGCTGGTTTTGGTGGCGATCGTCACAATCCTCGCGGCGGTCACCGGGGTCTTTGCCGGACGGACAATATTCGATTCGAGGCAGCGGAGCGAAACCGAGCTGCACGCGCTGCTGCACGAGGAATTGAAGCTCGATGCGGCGCAGGAAGCCAAGATCGAGGTCATCGAGCAGCGCTTCGCCGTTCGCCGAAAGGCTCTTGAACTGGAGATGCAAGCGGCGAACGCCCATCTCGCCGCGGCAATTGAAAGCGAGCACGGCTACGGTCCGCAGGTCACCGCCGCCATCGATCACACTCACCACCTCATGGGTGAGCTGCAAAAGGAAACGTTGGAGCATCTATTCGCCATGCGAGCCGTGCTGACGCCCGAGCAGGCTGCTCGGTTCGACAGCACCGTGGTCAAGGCCCTGACTCCAGACAAGCCGTGAAACTGGCGCTGTCGGCCGCCAGTGATGCAGAACTTGCGGACTTGGCGCGTGCCGGGCGTCAAGAAGCCTATCGCGAATTGCTGGATCGACATCGAGAAGCTGTCTTTCGCTTGGTCCGTGCCACCACCAACAATCCCGACGAGGCGCTGGACATCACACAGGAAGCCTTTGTCGCGGCATTCGCAGCGCTAAACCGCTACGACAGAGATCGGCCCTTTGCCGCTTGGATCAAGCGGATTGCCCTTAACAAGTGCCGTGACTGGGCGCGACGCCGCGCAGTGCGATCTTTCTTCACCCGCGCCGCCCCCCTGGAGGAAGCCTTGGCAGCGTCAGACACTGCAGCCCCCGCTGACGTGCAAGCCGCCGATCGAGCCGAACTTGCGAAGGTAACCGCGGCAATAGCGAAGCTGCCTGCACGCTTAAGGGAGGTTCTGCTGATCCGAACGATCGATGGCCTCAACCAGGTCGAAACGGCCGAGTTGCTCGGCATCAGCGAGAAGACAGTCGAGACCCGGCTCTACCGTGCCCGTGCTAAGCTGCGGGAAATGCTGGGCGTCTAAATTCCAAGGGATGCTGCGCTGGGCTGCGTATGGGCATTAACAGTCCCCGAAACCGCTGGAAGTCATGCGCACAATCTCTCTCGACCGACGCGGCCTGATGCGTTCCGCTGCCTTGGGTGGCGGTCTCCTAACTCTCTCGGCAGCACTTCCCACTTGGGCGCGGAGCGGCACCGCCGGACTTGCAGCGCCAATGGCGACGGTGTCGGGCAATGACATCCAGCTCACGATCGGACACGTCACGATAGATCTAGGCGGACGCCAAGGCCACGCTGTTGGTATCAACGGCACGGTTCCGGGTCCCGTCATCCGGTTGAGGGAAAACCAGACGGTTCGGCTCACGGTTACGAACACGCTCGACGAGGAAAGTTCGATCCACTGGCACGGGTTGCTGTTGCCGTTCCAGATGGACGGCGTTCCCGGCGTCAGCTTTCCTGGCATTAAGCCGGGCGAGACCTTCGTCTACGAGTTCCCGGTCCGGCAATCCGGCACCTATTGGTATCACAGCCATTCCGGCATGCAGGAAGCGATGGGCATGTATGGCGCCATCGTCATCGACCCGGCGACGCCCGATCCAGTGGCGTATGACCGCGAGCATGTCCTGCTCCTCGCCGACTGGAGCTTCCTGCATCCGCATACCATCCTGCGGAAGCTGAAGGCTCAGGCTGGCTACTTCAACATGCAACGGCAGACACTCGCCGGTCTGCTGGCTGGTAAGGACCAATCCGGGGCTGAGCGGCGCATGTGGGCGCAGATGCGAATGGACCCCACGGATATTTCCGACGTCACTGGCTCGACTTTCCATTACCTCGTCAATGGCCATGATACCGCCGCCAACTGGACTGGCGTGTTCGCTCCCGGCGAGCGAGTGCGCCTGAGGATCATCAACGCATCGGCGATGACCAATTTCAATGTGCGGATGCCTGGTTTGCCGATGACGGTTGTCGCTGCCGACGGCCAGAACGTGCAATCGATCGAGACCGACGAGTTCCAGATCGGCATCGCCGAGACATACGATGTAATCGTCACGCCGACGGCGGATCAGGCTTATGGTTTGATCGCCGAGGCGATCGACCGTTCGGGCCAGGTTCGCGCCACACTCGCACCGCGTGTGGGCCTCGTCGCGCCGGTCCCGGAAATCCGCGAGCGTCCGCTGCTCACCATGAAGGACATGGGGATGGGCAGCATGGACATGTCGGGCGGTAGCGAGATGCCGGGGATGGATCATTCGGCGATGGGCCATGACATGGCTGCGACGGACCACGGCTCCATGAAGATGCGCGACCCTTCCGTTGCCCCGCAGGTCAAGTTGGGGCCGGGTGTCGCGACGCTCTCGCCAATGCCGGTGGATCGAACCGGGGAGCGTCCAACTGGTCTCGAAGATGTCGGGCATCGGGTGCTGACCTATCGCGACCTGAAATCGCTCGCGCCCAATCCCGATACGCGCACGCCGGCGCGTGAGATCGACATCCACCTCACCGCCAACATGGAACGGTTCATGTGGTCGTTCGACGGCGAGCAGTTCGGCACTGGCACAGAGCCCATTCCCTTCCGGCACATGGAGCGCGTGCGGGTCAATCTCATCAACGACACGATGATGCCGCACCCGATCCACTTGCACGGCCACTTCTTCGAGGTCGTGACCGGCAATCCCGGCCATCATCCAGTGAAGCACACGGTCAACGTCCTACCGGGGGGCAAGGTCTCCTTCGACCTTACGGCGGACGCGCTCGGCGATTGGGCATTTCACTGCCACATGTTGCTGCACATGATGGCCGGCATGTTCCGCGTCGTAACGGTGCGCCACGAGGAGGATGCAGCATGAGAGCGATCTCTCTCACCTCTGCTTTGCTGCTCCTGGCAACGAATGGCGTTGCATCGGCGCAAGCATCGACGCCCGGAATGAACGTTGCGACGCCGGAGGTTTCGGAGCCCAATCACGACCACGCCGGACACGACGCAGCCGAGCCTTCGACGCCTGAGAACGAGGCGGAAGCGCCAGGCAACGCGAGCACCGAAGTAGTGGACCATTCCGGCCACGATATGGCGGATATGCCGTCCAACTCCTCACAAATCGGCACGGCGCCCGCGCCTGCACCGCCGGAAGATCATGCGGCCGATGCGATCTTCGATCCGGCGGACATGGCACGGGCGCGCGCGGCAGCGGTTCGTGAAATGACGTTCACCGGCTCCTCGATCCTGTTCGATCTTGCCGAATACCGAGCGCGTGAAGGCGGCGATGGCTATCGATGGGAAGGCGAGGCTTGGTTCGGCGGCGACATCAATCGCCTGCTTCTCAAGACCGAGGGAGAGGGCACCTTCGGCGAACCCATCGACGACCTAGAGGTCCAGGCGCTCTACTCTCGTGCGATCTCGCCGTTCTGGAACGCGCACGTCGGGCTCCGCCATGACATCGTGCCGAACCCGTCGCTGACCTATGCGGTGGCCGGCGTTGAGGGTATTGCGCCCTACTGGCTTCATCTAACCGGCCAGTTGTTCCTGTCCGACAAAGGCGACGTCAGCGCTCGGATGGAAGGCAGCTACGACGAACGCATCACCCAGCGGCTGATCCTTCAACCTCGCGCAGAGTTCAATCTCTCGGCGCAAGACGTGCCGGCCATAGGGGTAGGGTCAGGGCTGTCGGAGTTCGAGTTGGGCGTGCGCCTGCGCTACGAGATCCGCAAGGAATACGCCCCCTATGTCGGCGTGGAGTGGTCGAAAAAGACGGGCGATACCGCTCGATATGCACAACTGGCAGGCGAAGATCCCGATACAGTCGATTTTGTCGCCGGCGTGCGGTTCTGGTTCTGACGAGCCGAACTGCGAATCCTAAACAACGTAAGGACACCTGGGCATGTCGCATCAACGCATGATGCAGCGCTTCGCACGCTGGCATATCTGGCTCGGCTGGGCGATCGCGCTCCCGATCCTGATCTGGACCATCACCGGCCTGGTCATGGTGGCTCGCCCGATCGAAGAGATACGGGGTGACCACTTGAAGGCCGGGAAAGTTGCGTTCGAACCCGACCGGCTAGTGTGGCCCAAGATCGGTGAGCCGCTCCAGGAGGCTAAACTCGTTCTCCAGCCCGACGGCCCGTTATGGATAGTCACCGCAACCGACGGCCGACAATGGCGCTACTCCGCCACAACCGGCACTTCGATTTCGCCTGTGCTCAGGGACGAAGCGCGGCGGATCGCCGATGCGGCCTTTGCCGGGGACGCCCGGCTTGAAAAGATGACCTACTTCCCAGTGGACGAGGAGCCGCTCGACCTCCGGGCCGGTCGCGCCGCCTGGCAAGCACATTTCGCCGATGGCACCAACGTCTACGTCGACGATACCACCGGGGAGGTGCTCGCGTTTCGCACCGGCAACTGGCGGATTTATGACTTCCTCTGGGGCTTGCACATTATGGATCCACAGACACGGGAGGACACTCACAACCCACTCGTAATTGGGTTCGGCGTTCTCTCGTTGATCGGCGCTCTGTTGGGCTGCATCCTACTCTTCCGCCGCCGCAAGGCGCGGGTCCAGACACGCCCTGCCCTGGCCAATTGAAAAGTCTTGAGCATGACCAGATCTTATGGTCGCGCCTTCCTTGCGACGCTGGGCATGTCTGGTGGATCGCAGATCGTGCGGCGCGCCCGCCAAGAGTGGCAATCTGTAAGTCGAACGAAGTTGCTTAGCAGGTAGCCGGACCTTGCGCTCAAACGGAATTCCAGTTCGGGACAAGTCCTGACCCGCATTCATGCCGACAGATGGCAATTTAGCTGAGGGCACCGTCTGATTGGCGCTACGCGGATGCGAGGTGGCGACCAAGCGTAGGACTTCGTCTTTCCAGGTCTCGCCAACCTAAGTTCCACGCTCATACCAGCCACGCGAGCGTTTCGCGATCGCCACCACAGAGAGCATTACCGGCACCTCGACAAGAACGCCGACAACAGTGGCCAATGCTGCGCCGGAGTTGAGCCCAAACAACGAAATCGCGGAAGCCACGGCGAGCTCGAAGAAGTTCGATGCGCCAATCAACGCTGCGGGAGCGGCCACGCACCACGCCACACCCAACCTCCTCGACAGCCAGTAGGCCAAGCCCGCGTTGAAGTAGACCTGGATGAGTATGGGAACTGCGAGTAGCGCTATCACGAGCGGCTGTGCGAGTATCTGCTCACCTTGGAATGCAAACAGCAAGACGAGCGTGGTGAGTAGTGCGACCAATGACACCGGGCCAAGGGCATTTAGCAGTCGGGAGAGGGCGTCCTCTCCACCCCTTGCGAGGACCTGACGCCGGACGAGCTGGGCAACAACCACCGGGACGATGATGTATAGGCCCACCGATAGAAGTAGCGTTTCCCATGGCACCGAGATTGAAGCGACGCCCAGCAGCAACGCGACGAGCGGCGCAAATGCGAACACCATGATGACGTCGTTGAGCGCGACTTGGGATAGGGTGAAGTTGGGCTCGCCTTCACATAGGTTGGACCAGACGAACACCATGGCGGTGCAAGGTGCGGCCGCCAGCAAGATTAGGCCGGCGATATAGCTCTCGATCTGCGCTTCAGGGAGCAGCGGACGGAATAGCCACCCGATGAATACCGTCGCCAGGAGAGCCATCGAGAAGGGCTTCACGGCCCAGTTGATGAACAACGTAACTCCGACCCCGCGCGAGTGCTGCCGCACCTGCCGCATGGCCTTGAAATCGATCTTGAGCAGCATGGGGATGATCATCAACCAGATCAGCACTGCCACCGGCAGATTGACCTGTGCGACTTCCGCTGCGGCGATCACAGCGAAAGCGCTGGGGATCATTGCGCCGAAGGCGATGCCGACGAAGATACAGAGCCCGACCCATACCGAGAGATAGCGCTCGAACGTCGAAATCGCCGGCTTCGTAGCCGTCACGGATTCCAAAGGAGCAGACACTAGGAGCCCTTTGCGACCAGGGTTGCGCCTTCGCTCAGGCCGATCTCCCGAAGCCGCGACTTCAGTGTCAATTCGTCGATGCTTGTCATGGGGAGGGCGACGAGCAGAGATATGCGATTGTGCAGGTAGTGCATGGCTCGTTCGAACGCTTCGCGCTGTCTCTCACCTTCGATCGCTGCTGGGTCTTCTATGCCCCAGTGCGCGGTGATCGGTCGCCCCGGCCAGACAGGACAGCTTTCACCAGCCGCGTTGTCGCAGACGGTAATGATGAGATCGATTTCAATTGCAGCTGGTCCGGCGAACTCAGTCCAGCTCTTGGAACGCATGCCGTCAATTAAGAATCCATGACTTTCGAGGACATCGAGCGCCATGGGATGCGGCTCGCCTTTGGGCTGACTACCAGCCGAGAAGGCATGGAAGCGTCCCTCCCCCATCCGATTAAGCAAGGCTTCCGCCAAGATCGACCGGGCTGAGTTCCCCGTGCAGAGGAACAGGACATTGCAGACTTCGCTCACGCGACACCCGAGGGTGCGCAACACCTGGCCGGCTCTTCGGCTGCCAGAGTGTCCAGCGCCGGACTATCACCATAGACCGTCGCATCACCGTCCGTGAAGAAGGCTTCCCACACGATACCGTCGGGATCGGCGATCCAACTTTTTTCAGACTTGGCATAGCAGCAGGTGGTCTTGCCCTCGTCGAGAACAGGGCGATCGGCAGCCTTCAGCCGGCCGTAGACCTCCGCCAGTTCGTTGGTGTCTTCGGCCTGGATACCGAGATGCTCGATGCCCTTGCGAGCGTGGTTGCCCGACGAGATGGCGAAGTTGACCCGCGGGTCGTCAAGCATCCACTTGGCGTAGTCGTCCTTGAGGACAGCAGGCTCGGCAGCGAAGAGCGTCGAGTAGAACTGAATCGATTGGGCGAGATCATTCACCCCTACGTGGACATGCAGACGCTTCACGCGGACTTCCTTTCCTGAGCTTGTGGTTCGCACTCGACGTCTGCCCCACAGGCCGCACCGGCACAGCAGTTCTCGGTGAGGTAGGCGAGCAGCGCGTTCATCGCCGGATAGTTGGCCCGGTAGATCAGAGAGCGGTGCTGCCGCTCTTGCAGTATCAGCCCTGCGCTACGGAGTTGCGCCAGATGGAACGAGAGCGAACTGTTGGGGATGCACAGCGCTTCGGCTATAGAGCCCGCAGCCATACCTTTGTCGCCTGCCTGCACGAGTTGGCGGAACAAGGCCAGGCGGTGCTCCTGGGCGAGCGCGCCGAGCGCGCCGATCACCGATGTTGCTTCCATGTTGCCACCTCAATTCGACTCGTGTTGAAATGATCGCGGCCTTATCGGATGGTGTCAATGACGTTTCGAAAGATGCCGAAATAAGCCTCGCTTTCCTTCGTTGCTAACTTGCAAGCGCATCCGCTCTGGGGGCGGTTATGGCAAGCGACAGCGGGGGACGTTGATCTTGCCTGGGGTGGCTCCCGCCCCTATGCTCGCCTCGTGACGGTCCGCATGCTCAAGCTCTGTCTAATTTTCGCTGCCCTACTGGGCCTGGCGGCAGAAGGCACGGCGATTGCCGCGACGCAGCCCTCGGTTCACGAGGCAGTCGCTGCGATGACGGAAGACTGCATAAAGATGATGGCGGAGCACGAGGACAAGAAGTCCTCGCCTTGCGACGGCTCGTTCAAGTGCATGCTCGCCATGGGGTGCCTGTCGGTGAACATGATACCCGAAGCCGGCGACGCATCGGTCGGCGAACCATCCATGACGACACCGGAGTATTGGTCCGCCGTCGTGGCCTTGCAGGGCACCAGCTACCCACCGGAAACAGATCCTCCGACTACTTTCGACTGAACTGATCGAGCGCTGGGCCTCGGCCCCGGCGCTTTGCGTATCAACCTTTCGGTCGAAAGCTTCTCGACATGAAGATTCTGCCTTTCGCTGCCTGTGCGGCAGTGCTGTTCCTCGCGCCGCACGCCGCGGCGGGAGAGCCCATAACATTCGACGACGCCTTGTCAGCTGCTTCGGCCAACGCGCCTCAGGTGCAAGCGGACACGCTCCTCGTCGAAGCACAGCAGTCCGCGTCGATCCCAGCCGCATCGCTGCCGGACCCAAGGCTGGGCGTTGCAGTAGAGAACTTTCCCATTTCCGGGCCACCGGCATTCAGCCTGTCGCAGGACGAGATGACGATGGTCACCGTCAGCGCAAGCCAGGAGATACCGAGCAGCGCCAAGCGCCGAGCGCGCGTTGCTCGCGCGCAGGCCGACATCGGTGCTGCACGCGCATCGCTCGCGTTGACCGAGCGACAGGTTCGGATCGAGGCCGCGCTGGCCTGGCTCGACCTCGCCTACGCAGAGCGGCGGCTCGCAGCGCTCGATGACGCTGTCGCGCGGATCTCGGCCTACGAGGGCAGCTCCACCGCCGGCGTCGGTTCCGGGAGCGTGAGGCCAGCGCAGTCGCTGGAAGTGCGCAAGGCGGTTGCCTCCTTGCAAGACGAACGGGCCGAACTGGAAGCGCAGCGCGGACGCGCCGCGGCAGCGCTTGCGCGGTGGACCGGCAATCACGACCCCGAAGCGAGCGGTCCCATGCCCATGTTCGAGATCGATCCCGAGCGGCTGGCCGATGCTATAGATCGGCATCCCCAACTGGGCGTTGCTATAGCGCAGGCGAGGCAGGCCGAGGCTGACGTCGAGCTGGCGCGGGCCGAGAAGCGCCCCGACCTCATGGCAGATGTGGCCTATCAGCATCGCGATCCCGGCTACGGTGACATGATCAGCGCTGGCGTCACGGTGAGCCTGCCCCTGTTCGCCGAACGGCGGCAGGACCCCCTCATTACGGCGCGCGTCGCCGAAGCAGGGGCGGCCCAGGCCAGGAGGGAGGACGCACGACGCGAGCTGCACGCTGAGCTGGACGCGGCCCTCGCCGATCATGCGATGCATCACGATCAGCTGGAACGCGCACGGACCACGCTGCTACCCCTCGCGCGTCAGCAATCCGATCTGGACACCGCCAGCTATGCTGCCGGGCGCGCGAGCCTTGCCGACGTGATCGCCGCGCGGACCGAGCTTGCCGAGACCGAGCTCCTTCTGCTCGACCGGGAGATCGCCGTTGCGAAAGACGCCGCACGCCTGGTCCTAGCTTACGGAGGCTCCGAATGATCGCGCTCGATCGAAGGGCCGGGCTCGCCGTGGCCGCCGTCGCGCTTGCCCTGGCCGGCGGCGGCGTTGGCTACGTCCTCGGAATGGAAGGCGGCGAGGCGCCGCCGGGCACCGCCGTAGACGGCCGTGAGGTGCTCTACTGGTATGACCCGATGGTCCCAAGCCAGCATTTCGACAAGCCGGGCAAGTCGCCCTTCATGGAGATGCAACTCGTCCCCAGGTTCGCCGACGAAGCGGATGCCGGTGGCGGCGTGGCCATCGACCCCTCGCGCACGCAGAACCTCGGCCTGCGCACCGAGGTCGCTCAGGTGGGCAAGCTCGACGCCTCCGTCATCGCAAGCGGCACAATCGCGTTCAACGAGCGCGACGTGTCGATCGTCCAGGCACGAGCCGCGGGATTCGTGCAACGGGTCTACGGCCACGCGCCGAGCGACGTCATCGAAGCGGGCGCGCCGCTGGCGGACATCCTCGTGCCGGAATGGGCCGGTGCGCAGACCGAGTTCCTGGCGGTCCGCAAAACCGGCGACGAACCTCTGATCCGGGCTGCGCGCCAGCGACTTGCGCTGCTCGGGATGCCGCAAGGCGTCGTCGCCTCGGTGGAGCGCGCCGGACGGGTGCAGAACGTCGTGACCGTGAGCACGCCGGCCGGCGGGACGATCAAGAGCCTCGGAGTGCGCAGCGGGATGACCGTTGGCCAAGGGCAGACGCTCGCCGAGATCAACGGCCTCGGCACCGTGTGGCTCGACGCAGCCGTGCCAGAATCTGCTGCCGGGCTGGTGCGGGTTGGCCAGGGGGCCACGGCATCGCTTACCGCGTTCCCCGGCGAGAGCTTTGCTGGCCGGGTGACCGCCATTCTGCCCTCGGTGCAAGAAGCCAGCCGCACGCTGACCGTGCGGATCGAGCTGCCCAACCGCGGTGGAAGGCTGCGACCGGGCATGTTCGCGACCGTAGGCTTCACGGGAGATGGCCGCAGCGCGCTGCTCGTGCCGACCGAGGCGGTCATCCGCACCGGACGCCGCGCACTGGTGATGCTGGCGCTCAATGGCGGCCGATACCAGCCGGCCGAAGTCCAGCTGGGCCGAGAGGCGGGCGGACAGACCGAGATCATCGCCGGCCTTGCCGCGGGAGAGCGGGTCATCACTTCCGGCCAGTTCCTGATCGACTCCGAGGCGAGCCTCTCCGGCGTTCAGGCAAGGCCGATCGATGCGGCAGCGGGGGCTAAGCGGTGATCGAGAGGCTGATCCGATGGTCGGTCGCCAGCCCGCTCGCCATCCTGTTCGCCGTGGTAGCCCTGGTCGTGGGTGGATTGTGGGCGGTGCGGACTACTCCGATCGATGCGCTGCCCGATCTCTCTGACACCCAGGTCATCATCAGGACGACCTATCCGGGCCAGGCGCCGCAGATCGTCGAGAACCAGGTCACCTACCCGCTCGCGACCACGATGCTCTCGGTGCCGGGCGCGAAGACCGTCCGCGGGTATTCGTTCTTCGGCGACAGCTTCGTCTACGTGATCTTCGAGGACGGCACCGACCTCTATTGGGCGCGATCGCGTGTGCTCGAATACCTGAACCAGGCGCAGGGGCGATTGCCGGAGGCCGCGCGCACCGCCATTGGTCCAGACGCAACGGGTGTCGGTTGGGTCTACGAATATGCGCTCGTGGACCGGACAGGACGCAACGATCTCGCGCAGCTACGGTCGCTCCAGGACTGGTTTCTGCGCTACGAGCTCAAGAGCCTGCCGGGTGTAGCCGAGGTCGCCAGCATCGGCGGCATGGTCAGGCAATACCAAGTCGTCATCGATCCGGTGCGCCTCGCCGCCTTTGGCGTGACGCATGACGAAGTCGTCGAGGCCATCCGGCGCGGCAACCAGGAAACCGGCGGCTCAGTCGTCGAGATGGCCGAGGCCGAATACATGGTCCGCGCGGCCGGCTACCTGCGCGAGCTCGACGACTTCCGCTCGATCAGCCTGCGCACCGCCGGGGGCGTCCCCGTTACGCTAGGAGACGTGGCGACCGTCCAGCTCGGGCCGGAAATGCGCCGAGGCATCGCCGATCTCGATGGAGACGGCGAGGTTGTCGGGAGTGTCGTTATTCTGCGATCCGGCGCGGACGCCCGAGTCACTATCGAGGCTGTGCGGCAGAAGATCGAAGGGTTGAAAAAGAGCCTGCCTCCAGGCGTGGCTATCGTTCCAACCTACGATCGATCGCTGCTCATCGACGATGCAGTCAAGAACCTGACCGGCAGGCTGCTGGAGGAGTTCATCGTCGTCGCGATCGTCTGCGGATTGTTCCTGTGGCACGCCCGGTCGGCATTGGTCGCCGTCGTAACACTGCCGCTCGGGGTCCTTGCCGCGTTCGTCATCATGCGATTCCAGGGGGTCAACGCAAACATCATGTCGTTGGGGGGCATCGCGATCGCCATCGGCGCGATGGTCGATGCGGCGATCGTGATGATCGAGAACGCTCACAAGCACATCGAGGAGTGGAACGCCGATCATCCCGAAGGGGAGCTGGCCGGCACAGAGCGCTGGCGCGTAATTACTGCCGCTGCGGTCGAGGTCGGTCCCGCGCTGTTCTTTAGCTTGCTGATTATCACCCTGTCGTTCGTGCCGGTGTTCACGCTCGAAGCGCAGGAAGGCAGACTGTTCGCGCCGCTCGCCTTCACAAAGACCTATGCCATGGCCGCCGCGGCACTGCTTTCGGTGACTTTGGTGCCATTGCTGATGGGATGGCTGATCCGCGGACGCATCCCTTCCGAACAAAGCAACCCGATCAACCGCGCGCTCACGCGCGCTTATCGTCCTGCGATCGATTGGGTGCTCACGCGGCCGAAGCAGACGCTGGCGATCGCCGGACTGATCTTCCTGACCACCGCCTGGCCGCTCGCCCGTATAGGCGGCGAGTTCCTCCCTGCAATGGACGAAGGCGACCTACTCTACATGCCGTCGGCATTGCCCGGCCTGTCCGCCCAGAAGGCATCGGAGCTGCTCCAGCAAACCGATCGGATGATCAAGACGGTGCCCGAAGTGCAGAGCGTATTCGGCAAGGCCGGCCGCGCCGAGACGGCCACCGACCCAGCGCCGCTGGAGATGTTCGAGACCAGCATCCGCTTCAAACCGCGAGACCAGTGGCGGCCGGGAATGACACCGGAAAAGCTGATCGAGGCCCTGGACCGGACAGTGCAGGTCCCAGGTCTGGCCAACGTGTGGGTTCCGCCCATCCGTAACCGCATCGACATGCTCGCGACGGGCATCAAGAGTCCGATTGGGGTGAAGGTAAGCGGCAGCAACCTCGCTGAAATCGACCGCATCGCCCGCGACGTTGAGGATGTCGCGAAGCGGGTGCCCGGCGTCAGCTCGGCGCTTGCCGAACGGTTGACGGGCGGGCGCTACATCGACGTCGACATCGATCGCGCCGCAGCGGCGCGCTACGGCCTCAACATCGCGGATGTGCAGTCGATCGTCGCTGGAGCCATCGGGGGCGAGAACATCTCGCAGGTCGTCGATGGTCTGGCGCGCTATCCGATCAACGTCCGCTATCCCCGTGAAATCCGTGACAGCCTGGAAGAGCTGCGCGCGTTACCGATAGTCACCGCGTCGGGCGCCCAGATCACGCTCGGCACCGTCGCAACAATCGAGCCGGCGACCGGGCCGCCGATGCTAAAAACCGAAAATGGCAGGCCATCGACCTGGGTCTACGTCGACGTCCGGGGCCGGGATCTGACATCTGTGGTGAGCGACTTGCAGGAAGTGGTGAACCGGCAGGTTCGCCTGAGCCCCGGCGTGAGCATCACCTACTCGGGGCAGTTCGAATATCTGGAACGCGCTTTGCAGCGGCTTATGCTCGTCGTTCCCGCCACGCTCGCGATAATCTTCGTGCTGCTCTACCTGATATTCCGTCGCCTTGACGAGGCAGCACTGATCATGGGCACCTTGCCGTTCGCGCTGACCGGCGGTTTCTGGACGCTCTACCTGCTCGGCTACAACCAGTCAGTCGCGACCGGCGTCGGTTTCATTGCGCTGGCCGGGATCGCCGCACAGTTCGGCGTGGTCATGCTCATCTACCTCAAGGCGGCGCTGGCTAGGCATGGAGCCGATCCATCGGGCGCGGACGTGGCCGATGCAGTGCGCGAGGGCGCGCTGCAACGTGTCCGTCCCAAGGCGATGACTGTGGCGGTGATCCTAGCCGGCCTCCTGCCCATCCTAATCGGTTCGGGTGCTGGTTCAGAGATCATGAGCCGCATCGCTGCCCCAATGGTCGGTGGCATGCTGACTGCACCGCTACTGTCGATGTTTGTTATTCCCGCGGCCTACCTGCTCATGCGCCGGCCGCGAGAAGCGTCGCTCAAAAACCCAAGCTCAACTAAGGAGAATGGCCATGAACAGCCTATTCAAGAGTAGCATACCCCTCGCCGCCACTCTGTTTGTCCTCTCGGCCTGTAACGACTCCCAGACCGCGCCGGAAGCGGATGCCACAGCGACCAACAGTGCGATCGACGGGATGGACGAAACACAAGCTGCCCCGGCCATCGTCAAAGCGAAGAGCACCGGCACGATAACTGCGATCGACACAACCGCCGGCACGGTGACACTCGACCATGCGGCTATCCCCGAAGTGGAGTGGCCGGCAATGACCATGGGATTCGCTGCCGACCCGGCGCTACTCGACGACGTCCAGGTCGGCGACAAGGTCGCGTTCGACGTGGAAATCACCGGATCGAGCGGCAAGGTAACGGCAATCACCAAGCAATAACCGTGCCTCGGGACGGCTTCGGCAGATCGGCACATCCCACGCCGAAGCCGTCGGCATTGCCTCGATCCTCAACTCACCGGCAACTCGGCACCGAGAGCATCGACGTCACTGTAATCGCCGGCGACGTGGTGCTTGTGCCTGCCGCGCAGCAGCAGGTGGCTGATTGCCGGAAGGACGAACAAGGTCAGCAAGGTCGAGGTAATCAAGCCACCGATCACCACGACTGCCAGCGGCTTCTGGACTTCAGCCCCAGTGCCTGTTGCGAGCGCCATGGGGACGAAACCGACAGCGGGGACAATACCCGTCATCAGCACGGCCCTCACGCGCTCCATCGTGCCCTCCTTGACGGCCTGATCGACAGCCATGCCCGCATCGAGACGATTGTTGATGCTCGTCATCACCACAAGTCCGTTGAGGACAGTAACGCCGGACAGCACGATAAAACCAACTGCTGCCGATACCGAGAACGGATGCCCCGTGAGGAGCAGTGCGAACACGCCGCCCGCCAATGCCAATGGAATGGCCGAGTAGACCGCCAGCGACTGCCGTATCCCGCGCAAGGCGAGGAACAGGAGGCCGAAGATGGCAGCGAAGATCAGCGGGATAACCAACGACAGCCGTGCCGAGGCAGCCTGGAGGTTCTCGAACTGCCCGCCCCACTCAATGAAGCTGCCTGGCGGCAACGTTACTTCGCGCGCGACCTTGTCCTGTGCTTCGGCCACGAACGATCCGAGATCGTTGCCGCGGACGTTGGCCTGGACGACCACCCGACGCTGACCGTTCTCTCGGCTGACCTGATTCAGACCTTCAGAGAAGCTGAACCTTGCAAGTTCACGCAGAGGGACCGATCCGCGATGGGCGTCCTCACCGGGTAGCATCACCGGCAACGCTCCCACGGCGTCGAGATCATTGCGAGTGGCGGCATCCAGGCGAACGACAACGTCATACCGCCGGTCACCCTCGAACACGATGCCGGCTTCGCGGCCTCCCATTGCCGCCGCAACGGTATCGCTGACATCCTTGAGGCTGAGGCCGTAACGAGCGATCGCATCGCGATCGAACTGCACGTCCAACACGGGGAAGCCCTCGGTCTGCTCGACCTTAACGTCAGCGGCGCCGGGGACGGTGTTGAGCACCGCCGCGATCTCGTTCGCTGTCCGTCCCATGGCTTCGAGGTCATCGCCATAGACCTTCACGGCGATGTCTCCGCGAACACCGGCGATGAGCTCGTTGAAGCGCAGCTGGATGGGTTGGCTGATCTCGACCGCGTTGCCGACCAGTGGTTCGAGCGCCTTCTCAACGCGCTCGATCACTTCGTCCTTGGTGTTCACGCCGTCCGGCCACTCGTCCTTCGGCTTGAGGATGATGAAGGTATCCGAGGCGTTGGGTGGCATCGGATCACTGGCCACTTCGGCGGTGCCGGTCTTGGAGAAGACGAACGCCACCTCAGGCAACTTGGCGACGGTCCTTTCGACCTGCTCTTGCATCCTTGTGGACTGCGCCAGCGAGGTCGACGGGATGCGCACGGCCTGCATCGCCAGATTGCCCTCACCGAGCACCGGCAGGAACTCACTGCCGAGCATGGTGAATACGAGCGCTGCTGCCGCGAAGGTTCCGGCGCCCGCACCAATCCACGGCCAGGGTCGAGCGATGACGCGGCCGAGCACCGGCTCGTAACGCTCCTTGACCCAGGCGACGGCCTTCACGTCCTTCTCGGCCACCTCGCCACGGATTAGCAGAGCGACCATAGCTGGCACGAAGGTGAGCGACGCCAGGAACGCCCCAGCGAGGGCGAGGAGCACAGTTATGGCCATCGGCGAGAAGGTCTTGCCCTCAACGCCTGTGAAGGTGAGCAGGGGGATGAAGACCAGGAAGATGATGGCCTGGCCGAAGAGCGTTGGCCGTATCATCTCCTTGGAGGCTTCAAACACCTCGTGCAGTCGCTCATCACGCGAAAGGACGCGACCCTCCTGCTGCTGCCGGTGGGCCAGCCGTCTCAAGCAGTTCTCGATGATGATGATCGAGCCGTCGACAATGAGCCCGAAGTCGAGCGCACCAAGGCTCATCAGATTGCCTGACGTGCCGGTGAGATTCATGCCGGTGCCCATGATCAGGAATGAGATAGGTATGACGAGCGCAGCAATGACCGCGGCCCGGAAATTCCCGAGCAGCCAGAACAGGACGCCGATCACCAGCAAGGCGCCGAGCAACAAGTTCTCCTCGACAGTGCCGATTGTGGCATCGACCAGATGAGACCGATCGAGCACCGCATTGACTTGGATGCCGGGTGGCAAGGACTTCGCCACCTCTTCAAGTCTCTCGGCTGAAGCCGCCGCAACGATCCGGCTGTTGCCATCAGCCAGCATCAGCACCGTGCCGACGACAACTTCCTTACCGTCTTGGGTAGCGGTGCCGGTGCGGAGATCGCCCCCAACAGTTACGGTTGCAACATCACGCACCTGAACCGGAACACCACCTCGCGTTGCAACGGTCGCTCGCTCGATCTCGTCGAGCGTTCGAATGCGCCCATCAGCACGGACGAGGAACGCCTCACCTCCTCGTTCCACGAAGTTCGCGCCGACGGAGACGTTGGCGCTCTCAAGGGCTTCCGCGAGCTCTGAGAATGAGATCCCGTAGCTGGACATCCGCGCAGTGTCGGGGTGGACGACGAACTGCTTCTCGTAGCCGCCGATGGAGTCGATGCCTGCGACACCGGATACCGACCGGAGCTGCGGTCTAATCACCCAATCCTGGACCGAGCGAAGGTAGCCTTGCTTGGCGACATCATCTCTGAGGATTTCACCGGACGGTGTCATGTAGGTGCCGTCAGGCTGGAAGCCGGGACGGCCCGCAACCAGCGGTTTATCCTTGGTGCCGGCCGGGGCGAAGTCCACGACATACATGAGAACCTCACCAAGTCCGGTCGAGACTGGCCCCATCTCAGGCTCCACGCCGTCAGGCAGCGTGCCCATCGCCTGGTTCAGCCGCTCGGCCACTTGTTGCCGGGCGAAGTAGAGGTCGGTGTGATCTTCGAAGACGACCGTGACTTGGCTGAAACCGTTGCGCGAGATCGAGCGAGAGCTCTCTAGCCCCGGAATTCCGGCCATGGCGGTTTCGACTGGAAAGGTAACCAGCCGCTCCATGTCCAGCGGCCCCAGGTTCGGTGCAACCGTATTGATCTGGACTTGCTTGTTGGTGATGTCGGGGACGGCGTCGATCGGCAGCTTGAGGAGCTGGAACACGCCATAGGCGGCGATGATCATGGTTATGATCACGACCGCCCAGCGGAAGCGGATCGAGGCGTCGAGGATGCGTGTGATCATCTCAGTGCTCCGCCTCGCCCTTGCCGAGTCCGGCCTTGAGAAGGAAAGCACCGCGCGTCGCCGCGACGGTGCCGGGACGAAGGCCATCGACGATCTCGATACGACCGCCACCGCGTTGTCCGGCGACGACGTTTGTTGCCTGGAAGCCGTTGGCAGTCCGCACGAACACGACATCGCGACCTTCGAAGCTCTGCACCGCTTCCTCGGGCAGTGCGATACGGCTGGTATCGGCACCGGCCGGTTGGATACGAGTGCGGAGGCCCTGTCCCAGGCTAAGCCCCCCGGACCCCTCCGGCTCCAGCACGACCGTGGCGGTTTTGCTCTCCGGGTCGAGCCCCGGCGTAACCGATCGCACGACCGCTCCGCGGGTTTCTCCGTTGGCGAGCTCGATGACTGCCCGATCGCCTGGTTGGATGCGCTGGGCATCCGCAGCGAGGACCGAGGCATTAATCTGTATCCTGCTCGGATCAGCAACTCGGAACAGTTCCGTTCCCGCTGGAATGAAAGAGCCGAGTGTAGCGTCAGCCTTGGTTATACGTCCCGAGATAAGGCTCACGACCGCCAAGGTGCGACCGTCACCGCTTACCTTCGAGGCGCTGGCCGCGGCGCGCGCGCGGCGAGCCTCAGCCTCAGCTTGCGACAGCGCCGCGCGGGCACCTTCGAGATCCTGCCGAGCAGTGACCTTGGCATCGTAGAGCCGCTGTTCACGTTCGTAGGCCGAACGAGCCAGCGCTAGTTGTGCTTCGGCACTGCTGCGTTCTGAGGAAAGGGCCGCAGCATCACGGCTCTCCATCGTCGCTACCGATTCCCCGGCCCGGACATACTCCCCCAAGCGATGATTGATGCGCACGATTGCACCATCAGCGCGAGCGGTGAGGACAGCCTCGCCAGTCGGGGTGGGAGCGACAACGCCCTGTGCCAGGATCTCGGAGGCAAGTCCGCCGGCCTTGACCTGCTCAACGGCGATACCAGCGGTCTTGGCTCGGTCGGCCGTCATGGCGACGAAGCCTTCAGGGCCATGCCCTTCCTCTTCCTCGTGTTCGTCGGCCGCCTCAACCTGCGGGGCGGGAGATACTGTGCGGCCGACCAAGTAGCCGCCAGCGACAAGCACAAGCGCACCAGCCGCGCCCACGGCGATGAGCTGGTTTCGATTCAATGGGAGTTCCATCAGCGGAATGTCCTTCTTGCGCGATCCGCGCGAATGTTGGGGGTCACTGTGCGGCCAGCCTGATGAGGAGGGCGGCTGCCTTGCCTTGCGCTTCCCGCGCGTCGATCAGAGCTCGCCGGATGCCATCACGGGCTTCAGCCGCAGACAGCAATTCGAGCATCTCGAACTTGCCGTTGCGATAGCCGATGTCCGCAAGCCTCACTGCTTCCTCGGCCTGAGGCAGGGAACCCGCCTCAAGGGTGTCGGCCTTCGCTTCAGCGGCGAGATAGTCAGCCCGCGCCTCGGCTACGGCCTGGCGATACTCTGATACTGCAACGGTCTCGCGAGCTGCCGCAGCACGGGCCTGGGCCTGAGCTGCTGCGACGTTGCCCTGGTTACGATCGCGGAACGGGAGCGGGATGCTAAGGCCGAGAACGAGCGCGTTGTCGTTGCTCTCCTCGAACCGCCTCACACCAGCGGAAACCGTCGGATCGGGAATGCCCAAGGTGCGTTCGCGCCCGATTACCGATTGGGCGGCGATCCGCTCAGCGGCTGCCAGTCGAGGCTCCAGCCCCTGGTATTCCGCCAGCAGCTCGTAAGGCGGTTCAATTCGAGGGAAGCCATCGGCCGGCGGCGGGGCTGGATCTTGCGACCAGAGCATTCCCAGGGCGAACCTGGACGCAAGCGCCGTTGCCTGCGCGGCCTTCAGTTCTGCTTCGGCCTCTGCCAACTCCGATTGGGCACGGAGCGATCGAAGCGGTGGTTCGCGGCCGGCGTCGACAAGCTCGGTTGCGATCCGAGCCAGTTCCCGGTTCCGCTCGACAACATCCAGTGCCAACGTCACCCGAGATTGAGCAGCGACAGCGCCGACGTATCGCTGACGCACGGTCATTGCGAGATCGGCAAGCGCTACCTGCTCACGCAGACGCGCAACGTCGACGTCAGCACGCGCTACCGCCAGTCTCGCACCCCGTTTCCCACCCAACTCAAGCGGGAGCCCCGCGCTGAACGTGTATTCAGCCGCGCTCGTCCCAGAGTAGAGTCCACTGCCGGCCACATTCTCGACCTCCAGCGATGCTTCCGGGTTCGGCCCCAGTCCCGCCTGGGTCACCAGCGCTTGCGCGGCTTCGACTTCGGCGCGTGGACCGATGGCCCGTGGGTTCTGCGAGCCAGCCGATGCGACACTCGTCGCACCGGCGAGGTCTAACGCCTCTTCAAGGGTAACCGTGTCTTGGGCAGCCGCCGACAGCGGCACAGCCGCGAAGCCGGCGCCCACCAACAGGGCACCCCACAATGTTACGGATTTCATGATTCATCCCGTTCTCGTCCATTGATCACGATCCGCCGCAGAGCGGCGAAGTGATCAGGCGCGAGGCGGGCGCTTCAGTGTGTCGGGGTCTATCGACGTAAGGATACGGTCGAGCGGCAGCGGATGGTCGCCGTGATAGGCTGCAACTTCCGTGAGAGCCGTCAGCTGCTGAATATAAGGCACGCCATGATGGCAATGCCCGTGGATACACACCCCATCGTGGTCCGCGCCCGGTATTTGATGATCGCTGGGTTCGTCAGCGCCAGCAACTGCCAGAACGCTGATTTCCGTCGTCGGCTCGCACGCCACAACGTCCACGGTTCCGCCGAGCATTACGCCCAGAAGCAGCAGCAATGCCGCAAAGCGTCGAGCGCTACCATGGGACAGCAGGCGAAACATTTCGGCCTGTCTACTAGCTACCGCTTTACATTTAGTCATCCGCTTTCGCCTACGGGGTCGCGAAGCCGCATTGAAGCTTCGGAGCGCGATAGCTAGTTGTCCTGCATGTCCGCTGACTGCTGCAATAGTGTTTGCTCGTCTGTAACTGCGCCGAACAATCGCCGCTGGCGCATCGCCTTGTGGATCGCCTTGATGATTAACTTGGTGATGTTCGCGGTGGAGATGGTCGCCGGCGCCGCCGCTGACTCGCGCGCTTTGATGGCCGACGCGCTCGACTTCTTCGGTGACTCGGCCAACTACGCCATTAGCCTGATCGTCGCCGGGATGGTGCTCTCGATCCGGGCCAAGGCGGCATTCATCAAGGGCGGGACCTTGTTCCTTCTCGGCGCCGGCATTCTGGTTGGCAGCGTCTACGCAGCCGCTACGGGAACGTCACCTCAACCTGAAGCTATGGGCATAGTCGGAACCGTCGCCCTCATTGCCAACGGCTTCGTTGCCCTGCTACTCTATCGCTTCCGCACCGGCGACGCGAACATGCGCTCGGTCTGGATCTGCTCGCGCAACGACGCGATTGGCAACATCGCGGTTGTAGTCGCAGCAGCGGGCGTATTCGGAACCGGCACCGCCTGGCCCGACCTAATCGTCGCCACTATCCTCGCCGGGTTAGGCATCTCAGGTGGATGGCAGATCATGCGGCAGGCCCGCCGGGAAATAAGGTCGGAACGTGAGTCCACAGGACTGGCCTTGCGTCCATCTGGAACACCAATTTAGAGCAAAGTCCGCACTGCGCCGCGTCGGTGGATGGATCTCACGGCCAACACACCGGCTGACAGGCCCCATCCGGATGCTTGGTTACTTCCTACCGTAGGACTTCTTCTTGATGGATAGGCTGTTTCATGCGGAGACAATTAGAGAACGACGAGGCGGCTCCCACCCTTGGCATGTTCAGTTGGGGTGTTACGTCAGTAGCAACGAGCGTTGCTACTAATGGAACACTAGATGAAAATGTCAAAAGCAGTGGCTTATTACAGAGTCTCTACAGCAAAACAGGGTCGCAGCGGATTGGGATTGGATGCACAGCGCAAAGCCGTCGCCGACTTTCTCGCTGGCACTCAAGCAGAACTGATGGCGGAGTTCGTCGAAGTTGAATCAGGGAAAGTCGACCAGCGCCCGCAACTCGAAACAGCGTTAGCTCAGTGCGAGCTTACCGGAGCAACGCTACTGGTGGCAAAACTCGACCGGCTCAGCCGTAACGTTGCATTTCTCGCGGCACTCCAGGACAGCGGGACGCGGTTCCTTGCCGTTGACATGCCCGAGGCCAACGAACTCACCATCCACATCATGGCAGCGGTGGCTCAAGCAGAGCGAAAGGCGATCTCTAGACGGACGAAAGAGGCGCTTGCGGCTGCGAAAGCACGCGGGGTCCGGTTGGGTGGAAACCGAGGGAATGGTGCGGACCTCCGAGTAGGACCTGCAATCAGTGCGCAGAAACGATCCGTGGCAGCTTCTGAACGCGCTGCCAAAGTATGCCGACAGATAGCGCTCATTCGCGCCGAGGGATCTGCATCACTAAGACAAATCGCAGCTGCGTTGAACGACCGGGGCATCACCACGCCCAGAGGTGGCTCGTGGAGTGCCGCCCAGGTCCATGTGGTGCTCAATCGCGCTTCGCGCTGACGGCCGCGCCGGTCCCTGGTCCAAGCCCAGCATCATAGTGTCTGGTCACGTCTCACGCCATCAGACTCCAGCGAGACGTTTTCCCTCCGAAGGGGTTGCGAGAAGCGGAATGCTCTGGGAGAACTCGGGCAATGGGTAGTCCGAATTTCCCATCATCAATCAATAGACTATGCTTCGAGTTTGCGGGGATCGGGACGAGGGGTCGAGATGATAACCAGAGGGTCCGAGTGGCGGCGCTGGGAGCCCCATATTCATGCACCGGGAACCGTGCTCAACAACCAGTTTGGCGGGGGAGATCCCTGGGCAACCTATCTGTCGACACTGGAATCTCGAACTCCGAAGATCGAGGCGATTGCGGCTACTGACTACTATGTCACCGACACATATGAACAGATGTTGGCACACAAGTCGAGCGGCCGACTTCCCGACGTCAAGCTGATCTTCCCGAACATAGAGGTCAGGCTAGATGTCGCTGCCAAGTCGGGTTTCGTAAACCTCCACCTGCTCGTTAGCCCCGAAGACCCAAACCATCTCGCCGAATTAGGCCGCGTCTTGAAACGGCTGCAATTCAATGCCTTTGAAGATACGTTCGATTGCAGTCGCGAAGAACTGATACGACTGGGCCGGCGTGCCAATCCCGCACACATCGACGATCGTGCAGCGCTCGCGCACGGCGCAACCCAGTTCAAGGTAAATTTCGATCTGCTCCGCAAGGTGCTCAAGGACAATGACTGGGCCAAAAACAACATACTCGTGGCCGTTGCGGGAGGCGCCAATGATGGCACGTCGGGCTTGCGTCAGGCGGCCGACGCCACGGTCCGCCAAGAGATCGAGAAGTTCGCCCACATTATCTTCTCCAGCAGCCCGGCGCAGCGAGAGTTTTGGCTTGGCCAGCGCGATGCTAGCGTCGAGCAATTGCGCGAAGGCTATGAAGGCTGCAAGCCGTGCCTCCACGGCAGTGACGCGCACGACCAGGCAGCAACTGGACAACCCGCTGAAGATCGCTTTTCATGGATCAAGGGTGGACCAACCTTCGATGCGCTGCGTCAGGCGTGTATCGATCCTGGCAGTCGAGCTTATGTCGGGATTGAGCCGCCGCGATCGGCGATGCCGTCCCAAGTCATCGGCGAGGTAGCAATCAAAGATGCGAGCTGGGCGGCTAGTCCCGTCGTTCCGCTCAATCCGGGACTCGTCGCGATCATAGGGGCGCGCGGTTCAGGCAAAACGGCGCTGGCCGACATAATCGCCGCGGGCTGTGATGCAATCACTCCTGCTGCGTGGGATGCCGACGAGAATGTTAGCCCATCGTTCCTTGTGCGGGCTCGATCATTGGTCGGTCAGGCCACGGTCAAGCTGACTTGGGGTGGGGGTGGGACGATCAGTCGCTCTCTCGACGGACGCGACGCTTCAGACCCCCTTGCCTTCCCTCGTGCCCGCTATTTGTCACAGCAATTTGTAGAGGAACTATGTTCGTCAAGGGGCGCGTCTGAGGGGCTCATCCAAGAGATCGAGCGGGTTATCTTTGATGCCCACCGGCATAACGATCGCGATGGGGCGGGCAATTTCACCGAATTGCGCGAGCGCCGGACGATGCGATTCCAACAAGCACGCCATCGCGAGGCCGAGGCGATTGCCGCCATTTCAGAAAGGATCGCAGAGGAGTTCGAGAAAGAAGGACTAATCACCGCACTGACAAATCAGGCCGCACAGAAACGTACTGTGATCGCCGGCTATACGGCCGACCTCGCCAAACTGGTGATCAAAGGCACCGAGGCTCAAGCCAATCGTCACACCGAGCTGAACGGGGCGGCGCAGGCCCGCAACGCGCAGGCCCAGACGTTTGCGCAACAGCGGCGCACCTTTCTAGCAATGCAGGATGAAGTGAAGAGCTTGCGCGTAACGAGAGCGCCGGAAATGCTTCGGGAAGCGCAAGCACGCCATGCGGCGAGCGGACTCAATACGGGTCAATGGGGAGAGTTTCTGCTCGATTACAAGGGCGATGTCGACGCAGCGCTCGAAGGCTATGTCGTCTGGGCTGATCAACAGGTCGCGGCGATCAACGGCGTTCCACCCCCACCTGGCGATCCTCATGTCGCGTTGATTGCCGACGGTGCAGATCTTGGCACTGTTCAGCTCTCAACGATCAAAGCCGAGATGGCGCGGCTGGAGCAACTCATCAGCGCGGACAAGGTGGTCCGAGATCAATATGCTGCGCTTTCGGCGCGCATTGGTCAGGAGAACAGTGACCTGCTGGTCATTGACGCCCGCCTGATGGACGCGAACGGTGCCGCCGCGCGAAGGAGGGATCTCCAGGCTGAGCGCAATGCCGCCTATGGACGGGTGTTCGAGGCGATCGTGAACGAGCAGAACGCGTTAGCTGAGCTATACGCGCCTTTGATGATGCGACTGGCGGAATCGTCAGGGACGCTGCGTAAGTTGAGCTTCTCCGTTTCGCGCGTCGTCGATGCGGCGTCTTGGGGTAATGTAGCTGAAGACCATCTGATCGACTGCCGGAAAGCCGGTCCCTTTTATGGCCGCGGCTCACTTATCCATGTCGCCGAGAAGATGCTCAAGCCGGCATGGGCAGTGGGAAGCCCCAGTGATGTTCAGACCGCGATGGCCAATTTCACCACAACCCACACTCGCGACCTATTTGAGCACGCACCGTATGTTCCCACACAGCAAGCCGAGTTCCGAGCTTGGTCGAAACAGTTTGCGCACTGGCTGTTCGGGACAGACCATATCTCGGTCCGCTACGAGATTTCCTATGACGGCGTGGACATCCGCAAGTTGTCTCCAGGGACCCGTGGTATCGTCCTGCTGCTGCTCTATCTTGCGCTCGACGACGCTGACGATCGCCCTCTCATAATCGATCAGCCCGAAGAAAACCTCGATCCCCAGTCCGTGTTCGACGAACTGGTATCGCTGTTCATAGCAGCCAAGCTCAAGCGCCAGGTCATCATGGTCACACACAACGCAAACCTGGTGATCAATACTGACGCCGATCAGATTATCATCGCAGAATCGGGTGCGCATCCCGCTGGCGGCTTGCCGCCGATCAGCTACGTCGCGGGTGGCCTAGAAGACGAGCATATCCGCAACGCAGTCTGCAATATCCTTGAAGGCGGGAAAGAAGCGTTCCGAGAACGAGCGCGACGTCTCCGGGTCCGCCTCAAGCGCTAGCTAACTAATTGACAGCCGCTTCAGTCAATTTGTTGAGAAATTCAACCGCCCTTAGAGGGTGGCGTTCCTATTTTACGGGTAAGAACGAACCTCGCCCTGTAGTGCAGAAAAATGCTTGAACGAAGAATTGAATGCTCGGTAGATGTCAGGGATCGCGTCGATCTTACGTCTCAACCCTGCCTTATGTGACCGCTGTGGCCGTTCCATCCTCGGGATCGACGATGTGCCAACCCTCGTCAGCGGTCCACCGTGCGACCCCGGCAACACCGGCATCCATGTCGTCCCGCAGCGACGCCAATGCGAGCACCAGCTGCCACCGAGACTTGCGGTTGATCACAATGCCGCTCGGGACATCGCCATACTCGTCCAGGTGCCAAACCACGTAATAGCCCACCGCTTCCTCGAAGCTCTCCGCGAAGACCAACAGCTCCTCGCCATCGGTGGCTCTTACGCGGTGGTATTTGACGAGCGAAGGTGGACGCACGAGATCACCGGAAGGGGGATCGCTTGGGCGTACTACCAGCCATCGCCGGGTCGTCGTGTCCCAGTAACCGATACCAGCCGTCCCGGTCATCCTTGCGAGAATGAGCTCCGGGCGGCCCTCCAGGTTGAAGCCTTCATAGTGGTAGATCAATGAGGCACACGCCGGCTCGCTGGGGCGATGCGCGAGGATCCATTCCGCGTAGATCCTTTCGGCATGCCCCAGGTCTTCCGCGAAGACGGTGATGCGCTCTTCCGTCCAAGGCAGAGCCACCTCGAATACCTGGATCACGTTCTTGACGCTCATGCCGAAACCGCCTGTTGCCAACCCGAAAAGCTGTCGAACTCCGCGATGCCCCATGGTCCATAGGTGAGCATATCCTCAAGGCCGAGCTGCTGGTCGGCAAGCAGATGGGTGTCAACCGGCTCGATCGTGAATGACGGGCAGTCTCGACCTTCATCGAGCTCTCGGCTTACGAAAATCGTGACACCGTGATGAGAGCTCTTCGCCGTCATGAAGAGTTGCTCGCGGTCTTCGGGGACGACGCGGTAGAGTTTCAGTCGCATTGGTGTGTCTCCTGATCGTGGTTGGTGAGACCACCATGAGACATGCACACCGATGAGTCGGGTGGCTTCGTGACGGGCATTCGTTGGCCATCCCAGAGCGGTTAGAAACAAACGGCCTGATGTCTGCCCCATACCTACCGACGGCATCACCGACGTGAGGTGCGAACTCCAAAGGCAGAGGCCGCTCCAGCAACCGCCCCGTTCGCCAAGGAGAGGTCTCCAAGCTCGTCGGCCTGGACGATCGCTTCCATAAGGTGATTGATGATGGCCTGGCTGTCAGCGAGCCGCCGAGCCAACACAATCTCTTCCTTGGCCTTGGCATGAGCTCGCCGAAGTGCCTTACGATCAAGGGAAGCTTCCAGGTCCGCTACAGTCTCCCGAGACCGTCGTCCCTTGATTGCCCCTCTACGCTTCATCTCTCGCATGACCGTCTGCGGTGAGACACCAAAATAGATTGCCAGCTCCCGTCCATTCTTGAAGCCGAGTTCAAAGAGGTCAGTTGCGTGATCCCATTGTTCAGGGGGTATGTCAGATCGCTTGGGCATCAACATAAATTCCAATAGCTTGGGGGAACACCGCAGATATGTGGAGGGATGTGCGCACCGAGGATAAGCGCGAAGGTGAAGCGGGCCTCCGTTCAACCATCTAAGGAACGCCGGAGAGATATTTTAATGTGAGGACTACCTGCTCGGGCTCTCGTGCAGCGAGGGCCCGCAGAATAATCTTAGATTATTCTTCATTCGGGCCGGACGCAGATGGTATGCGCTAAAGCCCGCAGGAATCCTGAGTTCTTGTCGCGGCGTGATCCAAGTCCGACCTACGGCGGTTATCGCTCTCGGTAGGACCTGAACACACAACACCATCGGGTTTACGCCGCCGCCGCCATGTAGGGGGTCGAGGTTTCACTTTGATCAATGGCTGAGGCTAAGTTGAACGGTGGCCACACGGGGTCGTTGCTGCCCGGCCGCGGCAAGCGTTCGAGCAAGTCGACGCGCAGTAGATCCCGAGGAACTCGCTGCCGAAGGGCGTTATGGTTTGTATATACCTTCGGGGATTGCACCATCATTTCATGTGCAATAGCGGAAGGGTTCACCTTGGCCTTTCGAAGTTGCAACAGGACTCTTGCATGCCAGGCGTCTGCCGTGATCGCGGCCGAACTGAGGGGCATCCCCGCGATGCGCTTCGGAAGGCCGCCTGACCTTTTCAGCAATCGCAGCTGCGCTACGCGCCAAACTCTGTGAAGCTGCAAGACTTCGAGGAACGCATCATCGAGGTCCCCCTGGCCAACGGCCTTTCTACGGGACTTGCGCTTCCTGTCCGCATCACGCTCGCGCAATTGCGTGCGTTCGTCCTTGTAGTAGTTGAGAACTGCTGCATCGTTAGTGCTCGTAAAGCCGCCGTGCTGCACCAGAGCCAGACACAGGCGTTGGAACTCTCGGTCAGCGCGGGGACAGTCCGTCGGATGACGTAGACCATAACCACCGCCGGCCCGTTCGAACGCGATGAAGGCTTCCTGGATGTCCCGTGTGGCCCGCAATCTCTTCTTGGCTACGTTCTCACAAGCATCATTCACGGGACAGCGCATGCACTTTGACGGGACTACACCAAAACGGGGATGTGAGAGCGGTTGGTGACCGCCGTGCCTAGCGAACGCAGTGGGTTGGCCAAAGCATGGCTTTCCAATCAGCAAAGGCATGCGGATGATGTTCCAGTCGGTGTCCATCAGAACAGCGTTCCGGCCCAGATCAGTCGTGTGGCTCAGCCGCATGCCCTGCCATGGATCACCTTGTGCCCAATGACGGATCTTGGCCTTCGGAGTGAGACCTTCGAGCTCTTCGTGCCTCTCGCGTGTCATGCTTGGCCACTCGCTCTGAAGGCGCAGTCCAGTTCCGACTTGCGAAAGAACATGCGCCGGCCCTTTCGAACCACCGGCAGGTGGCCGTCTTCGACCAGGCGGTAAATTCTTCGGCGGTCGAGCCCGGTATATGTCGCGGCACCCGAAGCGCCGGATAGCAAATCACTGTTCACGCGGTTTCCTTCAACTTGGAACAAGAACATTATTGTTCGTTGTTGTGCCGCCCTTTACAGCCACCCCAAAATGTGGTCAAGAGAGAAAAGGAAGATTATTGTTCTGAGGGTATGATGGATCTGGGATCACGCGACGTTGAAGAGCTGCTGGCAGCGCGGCATGGCATATATGCCGAACGCCGCGTCGCTTTCCGTGGGCGCCTGGAGCATCTCCGCAAGCTAGGCTGTCCTGTGGGTGTGCAAACCGGGAAGGGAAAGCCCGCGGTGTTCGGGTGGAGCCACTTGATCGAGTTAGCGGTAGCTCTCGATCTGGTGAACTTGGGTCTAACGCCTGACCATGCCGCGACCGTCATCACGAACCACCATGTCTTTATCCGAACCGTGTTTTCCGCGCTCGGCACGGATGGCCTGAAATCGAGTGAGCTACTTGAAGCGGCCCAATGCGAGAAATGGCCATTCGAAAAGACATTCTTCCTGTTCGTCGATGTCGGATCGCTGACAGGATTGCGAAAGGACGGCTCGAAGCAGGCCCCCGTCATTGCGGCTTACGACGCCGCTGAACTCGTGCAAACATTGCGGATAGCGCCTGCCGGATCACACGCACACGTCCTGCTCGACCTCGGCACGATAGTTGCCAACTTGATCTACCTCGTAAGCGATGGGTCGAAGGACGACATAGCCAGCGTTGCCGCTCAATATGCCAGGTGGAGCGACGAGAATGTCGTCAATCCGTAAGCGAACATGGACCGGGCCAGACGGGAGGTCACGACAAGCGTGGCAGGTCGACTACAGAGATCAGTCTGGAAAACGTCGCGCCCGCCAGTTCGATAGGAAGAAGGATGCCGAGACTTGGGCCACCAACGCCCTTTCTGAGGTGCATCGAGGCATCCACACACCGGAAAGCGTATCCGTAACCGTTTCGGCCGCTGCTGCGCTATGGATCAAGACGGTTACGGCGAACGGTCGCGAGCCAACGACCATCGCGGCCTACGAGCAGCACGTCCGATTGCATATTGTCCCAAAATGCGGAGCGAAGAAGCTCTCACAGCTCACCGCGCCGACGGTCAGACTGATGCTGGACGCATGGCTTACTGAGCTCTCGCGACCCATGGCGGTGCGAGTATTCCGCACTTTCAAGGCGATCATCACGGACGCCCAGGAGAGGGGGCTCGTCGCACAAAATGTGGCCCTCGCCGTGAAGGTCACGAAGGCGCCGAGGCAGGCAACCAGGGCCTCTCCTCCGTCGAAGGCTGAGCTAAGAGCTATACTCTGTGCGGCCGAGAAGAGCGACGATCTCAAGGGGCGCACGATGGTCGAACTTGTAATCTTCTCGGGCCTTCGCGCCTCTGAGCTTCGAGGGCTTGCCTGGCGGTCGGTCGACCTGAAACGCAGCACCGTTACGGTGGACCAGCGCGCCGACGCAGAGGGGATGATCGGTGCGCCGAAATCACCGGCGAGCTTCCGAACCATACCCTTGCCGAAACGGGTAAGCGCAACGCTTCGAGAGTGGAAGCTTGCCTGTCCCGGTAGCGAGCACGATCTGGTCTTTCCAAGCGAGAAGGGGAAGGTGCTTTCGCATGCCGTCATGGCCAAGAACCACATTAAGCCAATTCTCGTCGCCGCGAAGGTAACCAAGGCTGCATCAACTGATCCCGACGAGCAGGTTGCAAAATACACCGCTCACATATTCAGGCACGCCGCTGCGTCTCTCTGGATCGAGCAGCGCATGAACGCCAAGCGAGTTCAGACCTTGGTCGGACATGGCTCCATCCAGGTCACCTTTGATACCTACGGGCACCTGTTCGAGCAGTTTGAACGGGACGCGAATGATGCGAATGCTATCGAGCGCGCCCTCTTTGCAGATGCAACATAGGTGCAACATGGGCAGCGAAGCATGAGCTTTTCCGCGACCTGACTACGGACTCTGACTCCGTCAATTGAGGTTCGAATCCTCACGGGGCATCCAGGTCTTCAGGAAAATTCACCCAAGTCGAATGCGGCGGTCCGAACTTTCGGCATTTCCGCTGACGTCCGCGGCTACGCGATAAAGACCTGGCGATACGGAAACTCCCTTATTGAGGTGTCGCTTCCGCCAACACAGGCTCGCAACGCAACAAAGGTGGCCACAGGGGCCGTCGCCTTCACGGTCGAAGGCTGTTTGCAGATGGAGACCTGTTGAGATGCGTTGGGCCATTACTTCCCTTGCCCTGATCGCGAGCGCACCGGCATTGGCGCAGCCGTCAACAGAAGCCTTCATCTCGCCCCCGCTCGCGGGTGTTCAGGCCGGGGCGGTGCAGGTCGGTATGGACTACGGCGCCTTGCGTGGCGTCCTGTTGGTCGCAGGTTGGGAAGCGGCGAGCGACACGGACTGCGTGAAGGGCGTCTATGGCGGCACTGGCGCCCGAACGCCGGGTCAGGAGAATATCTGCCGCGACCTGCCGGAAATCGAAGCCTGCTCGGGCGATGGCCATTGTGTGATGTACTTCAGCAATCCGCGTACCGACCATCGGGTTCGGATTACCACCTATGGAGACCTTCGCGCCTGGGAGCAGAAGAACCAATTGTCGGTCCTGGGATGGGAGCAGCAATGAGGCTTGGCCGTCGAGCCAGGTTTGGATTCGGCGAGGGCGCGTCGCGCCTCCTTGTTGCGCCCGAGCTAGGCATGCAAAATCCACCGCTGCTTCCTTTCCGCGCCGCAAATGCCTAGGTCGCTGGGTAAGATTGCTGGGAGAGAGATGTGAGCGGACCGGAAGACCTCGAAAACGACGGGAACATCGAGGACCGCAAGTTTTACCGTGCAGAGCAGGAAGCCGGGTTTGTCGAATCGGCTCCGACTGAAACGCCGCAAACGCTGCACCCAGCCTATCGCCTGGCATTCCACGACACCGATTTCCTGCTGCGGGACGAGCTTCGCCCGGTCCGCTTCCAGCTCGAGCTGCTCAAGCCCGAGATGCTGCTTGACGAGGCGGGCGTCGGTTCGATGCTGGTCATGTACGGATCGGCACGCATTCCGCCGCCAGAGGCCGCGGCTGTCGCCCTCGAAGGGGCCAAGGATCTACCGGTCGAAGAGCGGTTGGTGATCGAACGGTTGGCCGAGAAGGCCAAATATTATGGCGAGGCCTACAAGCTGGCCCGGCTGGTCAGCGAAAAGGGTATTATCGAGCAGGGCAAGCGCCAGTTCGTGATCTGCTCGGGCGGTGGGCCTTCGATCATGGAAGCGGCGAACCGGGGTGCCTCGGACGCCGGGGCCGAATCGGTCGGGCTCAACATCGTGCTGCCGCATGAGCAGGCGCCGAACCCCTATGTGACCCCATACCTGTCGTTCCAGTTCCACTATTTCGCGCTGCGGAAGATGCACTTCCTGATGCGTGCTCGGGCAGTGGCGGTGTTCCCGGGCGGGTTCGGGACCTTCGACGAGATGTTCGAGCTGCTGACGCTGATCCAGACCGGCAAGATGAAGCCGATTCCCGTTCTGCTGTTCGGCAAGGAGTTCTGGACCCGGGTGATCGACTTTGGCGCCCTGGCGCGCGAGGGAGTGATCTCACCGGAAGATCTCAAACTGATCACCTGGTGCGAGACGGCCGAGGAGGCCTGGGACCATATCGCTGACTTCTATGGCATTGCCCGCGATGCCAAGCGGATGCGCTAGCGGACGGCCTGATGACCCATCGGGCCGTGCCCGGCGCCAAAGCCGGGGGCGGCGATGAGGGCGGCTCGGACGAACTCACGGGCCTGGGCAATCGCTTCCTCGAGAGGCTGGCCTTGGCCAAGACACGTGGCGATCGCGCTGGACAGGGTGCAGCCCGTACCGTGGTTGTGGCGGGTGTCGATGCGTGGCGAACGCCATACGATGTCGTCCTGTCCGGGGCGAACCAGGCGGTCCTCGACCTCCGGACCCTCGGCATCGCCACCCTTGGCGAGGTAGGCGATGTTGCGCGCGGCCATGGCCTCGGTGCCGCCCAGAGCCATGAGTTCAGGGACGTTGGGCGTGGTCAGGGTGGAAACCCGCATGAGGCGCTCGAACGCCGCCACGGTGCGCGCATCGGCCAATACCGCTCCGCTGGTGGCGACCATGACCGGATCGAACACGACCGGCAGCCCTGCCGTCTCAAGCCGGGCCGCGACGACATCGGCGATGTCCGGCGAGCCGAGCATGCCGATCTTCACCGCATCCGCGCCGATGTCCGACAGGCAGGCATCGATTTGCGCTCCGACCATTTCCGGCGAAAGCGCCTCGACCGCGGTGACACCGCAAGAGTTCTGCGCGGTGATGGCGGTAATCGCGGTCATTCCATAGCCGCCAAGCATCGTGATCGTCTTGATGTCGGCCTGGATGCCGGCACCGCCGGAACTGTCCGAGCCGGCGATCGCAAGGATGCGGGGTGGGGTGGTCATTCGCCTTTGAAGTGCCGCTCTGTCGATGGCGGGTGCTTCGCGTGCAGCTGTTTCGCCCGAGTAGGACGGTCCATCAGTTCGCCGCCGCAATTGGGGCAACGGTCGTCGAGCGCGTCGGCGCATTCGGCGCAGAAGGTACACTCGAAGCTGCAGATGAACGCGCCGGGGGAATCGGCCGGAAGGTCGGTGCCGCACCGCTCGCAGTCGGGGCGCATCTCGAGGCTCATGCGGCGGCCTTCACCGCGGCGCAGATGTCGTCGACCACCTGCTCGACTTCGCCAGCGTCGTCGCCCTCGGCCATGACGCGGATCTTGGGCTCGGTCCCCGACTTGCGGATGACCAGCCGACCACGCCCTGAAAGTCGCGCTTCCGCGTCGGCTATGACCGACTTCACCTGTGCGTCCGACAACGGATCGCCACCGGCGTAAATCACGTTCTTGAGGAACTGGGGCACCGGATCGAACAAGTGCAGCAGCTCGCTCGCCCGTTTGCCGGTGCGGACCAGCGCCGCGAGCACCTGCAGGGCTGCGATGCAGCCGTCGCCGGTGGTGGCGTGGTCGAGCAGGATCATGTGGCCGGACTGTTCGCCGCCGACATTGTAGCCCCCTGCGCGCATGGCTTCGAGCACATGGCGGTCACCGACCTTGGTCCGTACGAGGTTGAGCCCGGCGTCGTTGAGCAGGCGCTCGAGGCCGAGATTGGACATGACCGTGGCGACCACGCCGCCGCCGCGCAGTTCACCGCTCGCGGCCATGCGCAGGCCGATCAGGGCCATGATCTGGTCGCCGTCGACGATCTGGCCCTTTTCGTCGATCACGATCAGCCGATCGGCGTCCCCGTCGAGGGCGATGCCAATGTCGGCGCCCTCTTCAACCACGCGCGCCCTGATCGCATCGAGTGAGGTCGAGCCGACACCGTCGTTGATGTTGAGGCCGTCGGGCGAGACGCCCATGGCGATGACTTCAGCGCCCAGTTCCCAGACCGCTGTCGGCGCTACGGTGTAAGCGGCGCCATTGGCGCAATCGACCACGATCTTGAGCCCGTCGAGCCGGGTGTCGGATGGAAGCGACTGCTTGATCGCGTGGATGTAGCGGCCGCGTGAATCCTCGATCCGGCGAGCCCGGCCGATGGCATCGGCCTGGGCGAGGACCTGTTCCACCTTCATAGCCGCTTCGATGGCTTCTTCGTCCGCGTCGGACAGCTTGAATCCGTCGGGTCCAAACAGCTTGATGCCGTTGTCTGCGTAGGGATTGTGGCTGGCGGAAATCATCACCCCAAGATCGGCGCGCATCTCGCGGGTCAGCAGGGCGACCGCCGGGGTTGGCAGCGGGCCGGTCATGATCACGTCCATGCCGACGCTGGTGAATCCGGCGACGAGCGCGGTTTCCATCATGTAGCCCGACAGGCGCGTGTCCTTGCCGATCACCACGCGATGCTTGTGGGAACCGCGCAGGAAATGGCGCCCTGCGGCCTGACCGACTTTCATGGCCGTGGCGGCATTGAGCACGTTTCCGTTGGCCCGTCCGCGAATGCCGTCAGTGCCGAAATATTGTCTGCCCATTCAACCCTCGTGCTGCTGGCGATTGCCATGGCGCTTTCGGACTGCAATGTCACGCAGCGGTGACACAGATCAAGCTGCCTGCTGGATGGACTTTCGCGGCGCTGATAGCTGGCTTGGCTCTTGGCTGGCTGCTTTCCGGGAGCGCTGCGAGCGACACCGCCCGCGCTATTGCCGGCCCGGTCGGTTCAGTCTGGTTGCGCGCCTTGCAGATGACCATCGTGCCGCTGGTCGCTGCGCTGCTGGTCACCGGGATCACCCAGATGGTGGCGACGGCGCGCGCCGGTCCGGTGGCGCGGCGGACGCTGCTGACGTTTTTCGTCATTCTCCTCGCCGGAACGCTGTTCGCTGCGTTTGCCACGCCCGCTTTGCTCGAGGCGTTTCCCATTCCCGGGCAAGCCGAAGCCGCCCTGGCGGTTGAAAGCGCTTCGGCCCAACCGGTACCCAAGATCGGCGAATTCATAGAATCGCTCGTCGCAGACAATGTGGTCGCCGCTGCGGCCGAAACGGCGATGCTTCCGCTCGTGGTGTTCTTCGTCGCCCTGGGGCTGGCCATTTCCCGCCTCGAAGGGGTCCAGAAGGACGTGATGCTGCGGCTGTTCGAGGCAATCGGGCAGACCATGCTCATCATCATCGGCTGGGTCCTGCGCGTTGCTCCCGTCGGGGTCTTCGCCTTGGCGCTGGGCGTCGGGCTCGCCAGCGGGGCCGGGGCTTTCGCGGCATTGGGGCACTACATCCTGATCGTGTCCGGCCTGGGCTTCGTGGTGTTGGCAGCCGGATTCGTCCTGGGCAACGTTGCGGGCCAGCGCGGTCCTGTCGGGTTTGCCCGAGCGATGACGCCGTCGCTGGCCGTGGCCATTTCGACCCAGAGCTCGCTCGCGAGCCTCCCCGCCATGCTGCAGTCGTGCCGACAACTGGGCGTGCGGGAGACAACTTCGGACTTCGTGCTCCCGCTTGCGGTCGCCCTGTTCCGCGCAACGGGCCCGGTGATGAACCTGGGTGTCGCGATCTATGTGGCGAAGCTGACGGGGGTGGTACTGACGCCGACGGCCTTGGCGGCGGGCATCGCGGTGGCCCTCGTGACGACCATCGGATCGGTCAGCCTGCCCGGCGCGATCAGCTTCATTACGGCGATTGGTCCGATCGCCTTGGCGATGGGCGTTCCGATCGAGCCGCTGGCCATCCTGGTGGCGGTCGAGATGCTGCCCGACATCATGCGCACGCTCGGAAATGTCACCATGGACGTGGCGGTCACCGCCACAGTCGACCGGACTAGCGCATCTTCGGGCCGGGCTAACATTTCTACGCGAACTTGAATCGGGATGGAGCGTTAGGGGGCCAGACCCAATCCATCAGAGGACGATTTCCCATGGCCTTCGAACTGATCCCGTTGCCCTATGACAGCGAAGCGCTCGCGCCGGCGATTTCCGCCGAGACGCTGAGCTTCCATCATGGCAAGCACCACAAGGCCTATGTCGACAAGACCAACGCGGCCGTCGAAGGGACCGACCTCGATGGCGCCTCGCTCGAAGCGGTCATCGCCAAGGCCCGCGGCACCAACCAGGGCCTGTTCAACAACGCAGCGCAGAGCTGGAACCACGGGTTCTATTGGTATTCGCTCTCGCCGAACGCGAGCGCACCGAGCGGCGACCTTGCGGCCAAGATCGATGAGGCCTTCGGGTCGCTCGAGAACTTCAACAAGCAGTTCGCCGAACGCGGCGTTGGCCACTTCGCCAGCGGCTGGGTCTGGCTCGCCGAAAAGGGCGGCAAGCTCTCGATCGAGGAAACCCATGACGGCGATACGCTGGCCGACCAGGGCTTCCGTCCGCTGCTGACGATCGACGTGTGGGAACACGCCTATTACCTCGATCACCAGAACCAGCGCCCGGTCTACCTCAAGGAATTGATCGAAAAGCACCTCAACTGGGACTTCGCGGCGGAAAATCTCGCTCGCGAGGGGACCTGGAGCTATCCGGCGCCGACTTACGCCTAACAGCGGACAAGTTGCTCCGGGCCGGACGGAATCCGGTCCGGAGCAACCATGATCCGGAAGGAAACCTTAATCATCGCCGTTTAGCGTCCGGCAATGGCTTCCAAGCGCGCTTCTCTCGTCAACAACCCCGAAACTTCGCGGTCGGGGGAGCGCAATTCCCTGACAATCGAAGGGAAATGCCAGATTGGCGACGGCTCGGTCCAGGAGGTGCTCCTGACCGATCTCGACACACTCGGTTGCATGATGCGTGGCTCCGCAATCGGGGTGATCAAATCTGATCCGCTGCAGCTGTGGCTGGGAGAGATCGGCCCCATTGCAGGGAAGCTCCGCTGGGCTCGCCATGGTTCGGTCGGGATCGAATTCGATACGCCGCTTTATGACGATGTTATCGACCAAGTGCGCACCTTCGAGCCGGGACCGACAGTGGTCGCGCTCAGCCGCCGATCCGGGCGCTGAACCTACTCAGGCTCCCTGGGTTCGAGCTTACTGGCCGCAAAGAGCGGCTCTCCGAACAGAAAACCGATGATGTTGGGCCGGCCGAGGTGCTCCATGAGTGCGGTCACGGTCAGCAGGATCGGTACTGAGAGCAAGGCCCCGGTCACCCCCCAGATCCAGCTGAAATAGCTGAGCGCGAGCAGGATCAGCACCGGGTTCATGGTGAACCGCGCGCCCAGGATCGTGGGTGTCAGGAGGTTGGATTCAGTGGCGTGCAGCCCGAGGTAGGCCGCTGCCGGGACCAGGCCCACGAACGGACTGTCCGCCGTCCCCAGTCCGAACAAGGTCAGCAGTCCGATCATGACCAAGGGCCCGACGTAAGGCAGGAAGTTGAGCAGCGCGGCCAGACCGCCCCACATGACCGGGAAATCCATCCCCAGCGCCCAGGCGCCCAGCGTCACCACGACCCCGACACAGAGATTGATGAGGCCAACGGTCAGGATGTAGGCGGCCACCCGGTCCTGCACGTCGCGCATCACTCGGGCGGCTTTCAGGCTCGCGCCGAACTCTTGCCGGTCGAGCAATAGCCGCCGCCGCATGCGCACCCGCGCTTCGATCATGAAGAACGCCATCAGCAGCGTAAGCAGGACCTCGAGCACTACTGTGGGGGTCGCGAAGGCCAGCTGCTGGAGCATCGTCGGCTCGGCCAGAACGACGCGCTGGCCGCCGGCCGATCCGACCAGGCCGGCAACTTTGTCATTGAGCCGGGATATCCATGCGAGGTTCCCCTGCAGCGCGTTGAAATGCTCTCCGATACGGTCGACCATCGCGGGCACGTCGTCGAACATCGACAGCGCCGGGCGCAGGACTGCGGTCAGCGCCAGGGATACGATGACGAGGAAGAGCGCCAGCGCCAGAAGCGAGGCCAGGAAGTTGGGCAAACCGAAGCGTGCCAGTCGGTCCGCCATCGGTGAGAGGATGATGGTCAGGATTATCGCCGTGACCAGCGGGAGGAATACCACCGAGCCGATCGACAGCACGAACGGCAGCGCCAGGAACAACCCGATGGCGATCAGCACGACCAGCGCGGAGATCAGCCGCAGTTCTTCTTCCGCGAACGCCAAACGCTTGCGTCTCGGAGTGGCTTCACCGCTTCGTGGATCGGCCTCTTCGGCCTCGGTGCCATCAGTCATCCCAGCGCCCCCGCATCCCCCCTACTTGGTCGCTATGCTAATCCCCTTGCCCGACGCGACATCGTCAAGTTCCTGCAAAATTGCGCGATGCGCGGCTGGGTCGTCGATCGAACGCTCGGGTATCGAGCCTTCCTCGATCATGACCGTCAGGGCCGCACGCGCTCGGCCGACACGGCTCTTGATCGTACCGACCGCGCAACCGCAGATCTGCGCCGCCTCTTCGTAAGAGAAGCCGCCGGCACCGACCAGCAGCAGTGCCTCGCGCCGTTCAGGCGGCAAGGTCAGCAAGGCGCGGTGCATATCGGACAAGTGGATCGGTTCTTCCTGCGCGGCGGGCGCGACGAGGATACGCTCGGCTGCCGTCTCGTCATATTCCCCGCGAAAGCGGTTGCGGCGCATGTCGGTGAGATAGGCGTTGCGGAGGATGACGAAGGTCCAGGCCCGCATGCTGGTGCCGGGTTCGAACCGGTCCTGCGCGGCCCAAGCCTTGAGCAAGGTTTCCTGCACCAGGTCGTCGGCCATGTCGGGCCGGCCGCACAAGCCGCGAGCAAACGCGCGCAGGTGCGGGACGACCTCGGTAAGGTCGCGCTTGAACGCGCGCTTTTCGTCGGCGCTGCGTTCTGGCGTCACACGCTGTTCGTTGCTCATCGTTTCCCGTCGTCAAGCCTGGCAAGCAAATCCTTGAACGCGTCGGGGATAGGTTCCTCGATCACGGAGTCGTAGAGTTGCTTGAGCCCGGAAGCCCATTCCGGCCCCTGCTTCCTTGTATGCTGCTTCTTGCCTTTCACAGGCTTCCCCGTCCTGTCAGCGCCAGCCATTATCGATGCTTCCACCAGCTCCACGTTGCGTCCTTGCAATTGCCTTGACACCGACCCCTGTTGCAAGTGTGCATCTGCTTCGGCGTTGTTGCGCTCGTTCGGAACGAAAGGGGGGGCATCCGGTTCCCATTCGTAACGGCCGATCGCGAATTCTCTGGTTGGTCCGGACCAACAGGGGGGATGCCTGTGCAATGGGGGAGCGGGCGGCAGACAACCGCCTCAGGGGAGTCGAGATTGGAGCAGGCCACCGGCGGGCGAAGCAGAACCAAGCGCTGGCTTGTCCGCTACCCGCGGGCAGTCCCGGTCGCCATCTTCGTCCTGATTGCCGCAATCACTGTCCTTAGCGTCTTCGCCATCGAGCGGGGTGAAGACGCCCGCGCTGCTGTCCAGTTGCGCAGCCGCGCTGCTGCCGTTGCCTCTGCCCTTGAACGTCGCTCCAACGCCAGCAGCGCCTATTTGCGCGCCGGCGCCGCTCTCCTCGCCACGCTTGACGAGGTGCCGGCGGCAGGTTTCCGCCGGTTTGTCAGCGAGCTTCAGCTCGACGAGGATTATCGCGGGTCCGAAGGGATCGGCTGGGCCGAAGTCGTGCTGCCCGACGAGATCGATGCTTTCGACCAAATGATGTCCGAAGTGGGATCGGGCACGGTCCGGCTCTATCCAAGGCCTTCCGGAGGCCAGCCCTTCTCCGTCCCCGTGACTTACCTGCAGCCCGACACCGAACGGAACAGGCAGGCCCTCGGCTTCGACTTGTTCTCGGAGCCGATCAGGCGCGCTGCGCTAGTGGAGGCCGAGCGAACGGCACGCCCGACCGCGACCGGAAGGATCGTGCTGCGGCAGGATCTCGACACCGGACAGCCGGGCTTCCTGATCGTGATGCCGGTGTTCGAGCCGGCACCGGGCGGCAGGCGCCTCAAAGGCTACATCTTCAGTCCCTTCAACGCGCGCGAGTTCCTCTTGTCCGCGCTCGAGCTGGAAGACGGCGGGAGCTACTCCGTCAGGCTCTATGACGGCGACATCGGCGACAACAACCTGATGGCCTCGATCACCGGCGGGGCCGGGGAGGGGGACACGGTCGCGGAAGAGCTTTCGATCGCTGACAATGTCTGGACCCTGCAGGTCACGGCTTCCTACGGTGGCGGCCTTTCCGGGTTGTCGATGGTGACGATGATCTTCGGCATGCTCGTGGCGAGCCTTCTCATGCTGCTCGTGCGCATGCTGACCCAGCAGGCGATCGAGGACGAGGCCTCGCTCCGCTGGTTCGAAGAGCAGGCGTCGATCCGCAACTCGCTGACGCGTGAGCTTAATCACCGGGTGAAGAACACGCTGGCCAACGTGCTGTCGATCATCGCGCTGACACGGCGCCGGGCGGGTAACCTCGACGAATTTGCCGACGGCCTCGACGGCCGCATCCGGGCGCTGTCCGCCACGCATGACCTGCTGACCAAGTCGGATTGGGGCACCACCCCGATCCGCTCAGTAGTCGAGGCCGAGTTGCTCCCTTACGCGCAGGATGGCGACCACGAGATCGAGTTGCTCGGTCCGGATATTGCGCTCGCCCCCAACGATGCGCTGTCACTCGGCCTGGCCACCCACGAACTGGCGACCAATGCGGCCAAGTACGGCGCGCTCAGCAAGTCGGGTGGCAAAGTGTCGGTGCACTGGAACCTCGTTTCCGACGCGCTCGTGCGGATCGAATGGCGCGAGAGCGGCGGCCCTCCGGTCACTAACAAACGCGGTCGGGGTTTCGGCACCGACTTGATCGAGCGCATCGTGGCGCACGAGCTCAAGAACCCGGTGGACCTGGTGTTCGACCCGGCGGGCGTCCGCTGCGTGTTGCGGATTCCGGTGCGCCGTCCGAGCGAATTCATCATGCGGGCCGGCAGAGGCCCCTTGCGAGACGCCGCTGTCAGCGCGAATTCCACCGAGCACTGACCATTTCACGCACTGGACGTGCTATGTCCCTGGCGATACAGCGGCTCGATGACAAAGGCCCTTTCCGCCTCGCTGCGCTGGATTTGCCTGGCGCTCCTTCTGCCCCTGCTCGCGGCTTGTGGGAGCCCGGCTGAGCCGACCGAGGGGCCAACCGTGCTCGCGGCGGCAAGCCTTCAAGAATCGCTCGAGGCAGCGGCCAAGGCGTGGGAAGCGCAAGGGCACCCAGCGCCGATCCTGTCCTTCGCGGGCTCCTCCGCCCTGGCTCGCCAGGTAGAGCAAGGCGCTCCGGCGGACGTGTTCATTTCGGCCGATCAGGAATGGATGGACTATCTTGCCGGGAAGAATCTGATCCAGCCGGCCACTCGGGTCGCCCTGCTGACCAACCGCATCATGCTGATCGCCCCTAAGGGCGGAACCGTGCGCAGCCTCGATGCGCTGGGCGCGGGCAAGCTGGCGCTGGCTGACCCCGAAGCGGTTCCGGCCGGCCGCTATGCCAAGGCCGCCCTGGAGAGCCTCGGCGAGTGGCAGGCGGTAGCTACCAACGTCGTCCCGGCGGAGAACGTGCGTGCGGCGCTGGCGCTGGTGGAGCGGGGCGAAGCGCAGCTCGGTATCGTCTACGCAACCGACGCGAAAGCATCGGACAAGGTCGAGGTCGTGCGTGAGTTTCCCGAGAGCAGCCATCCGCCGATCCGCTATCCAGCGGCGATCCTGGCCAAGTCGGACAATCCCGAAGGCAAGGCCTTCCTCGGGTTCCTTTCCTCCGCCGAGGCGAGCAAGATCTTCGCTTCGCATGGGTTCGGTATCGCTGAATGAGTGAATGGCTCACGCCCGCCGAATGGGGCGTAGTTACCCTGTCGCTCAAGGTCAGCCTGGTGGCCGTGGCCATCACGCTGCCGGTTTCCTACGCGCTTGCCTGGGTGCTGGCGCGCAGGCGCTTTCCTGGGCGGATCTTGCTCGACGCCGTCGTGCACCTGCCGTTGGTGGTCCCGCCGGTGGTGACGGGCTGGATCCTGCTCGTGCTGTTCGGCCGCAACGGCCCCATTGGTGCGTGGCTCGAGAGCCAGTTCGGGCTGGTGCTGGTGTTCCGTTGGAGTGGCGCGGCGCTGGCCGCGGCGGTCATGGCGCTGCCGCTGATGGTGCGGGCGATGCGGCTGTCGATCGAGGCGGTAGACCGGCGCCTGGTCGATGCGGCCCGCACACTGGGGGCCAGCCCGTGGCGGGCGTTCCTGAGCATTACCCTGCCGCTCAGCGCACCGGGTATCGCCGCGGGGGCCATGCTCGGCTTTGCCCGCTCGCTGGGCGAGTTCGGCGCGACCATCACCTTTGCTTCTAACATCGCCGGGCAGACCCGCACGTTGCCGCTGGCGATCTATAGCGGGCTGCAACTGCCGGGTGCCGAGCTGCAGGTGGCGCGGCTCTCGCTGATCTCGGTGGTGCTGTCGCTGGCAGCGTTGGTCATTTCCGAGCTGCTGGTGCGGCGCTCGGGTGGGGGCCGCGCCCATGTCCTTTGAGGTCGATCTGCGCTGCCCTGTGGGCGAGCGGACCATTGAGCTGGCGTTTGCCTCCGAGGCTCGGCTGACCGCGCTCGTCGGACCCTCAGGGGCGGGCAAGTCCACTGTGCTCAACTGCATCGCCGGATTGCGGCGGCCGGAGAGCGGGCGGATCGCGGTTGCCGGAGAACTGCTGTTCGATGCCGGATCCGGAGTGAACCTGCGCCCCGAGCGTCGCCGGGCCGGCTATGTGTTCCAGGACGCGCGACTGTTCCCGCACATGCGGGTGGCCGCAAACCTCACTTATGGAGAGCGGCTGGCGCCTAAATCAGACCGCTGGATCGGGCAGGAGGAAGTGGTCGAGTTCCTCGGTATCGGCCATTTGTTGACCCGCTGGCCCGCCACGCTCTCGGGCGGCGAGATACGGCGGGTGGCGATCGGTCGGGCCCTGTTGTCGGCGCCGCGCTTCCTGCTGCTGGACGAGCCCTTCGCATCGCTCGATGCCGAGCGGGGCGAGACTCTGATGGGTTTGGTCGAACGAATCCGCGACGAGCTCAAGATCCCGATCCTGCTGGTCAGCCACGACCGCAGCGAGGTCGAGCGGCTGGCCGGCGAGGTTGTAACTCTAGCCTAACGGTTCGCTGGTGGAGGCGGGGCCGGCGAAGGTGCCGGCGGCTCTCCGCGTAGTTCCTGGAACGCAGCGGTGAGCCCGTTGAGGGCGCGGGCCCGTGGCGTATTGCCTTCATTGCCGCCGATCGGAACCTCTGCGCTCAGGAACGATGCCAGTTCCGGCTTGCCTCCGAGCGCGGCGAGGGCCTGTTCCGGCGTGCGGCCCGCCTTCTCAGCTTCCCGCGCGGCATCGGCCACCTGGCGAGTGAACGCGACGTATGAGAGGAACGCGGGCCAGTCGTGCACCGTGGTCCCGTGACCGTCGATCACCTTGTCGACGCCGCTGATGGTATCCTGAGCCTTAGCCAGTGTGTCGGGCAGGGCGAGGGCGCTACCGCCCGAGCCACGGTCGATCCGGGGCATGGCGAGGAGTTGGAAGATGTCGCCAGTCGCCATGGTTCGCTGGGCCGGGAAGACCACGAAGGCATCGCCGTCGGTATGACCGGCACCGAACCAGTAGAGCTCGATCCGATCCGCGCCGGCGCCCAGCGTCAGCCGATCCTCGAAGGTCCGCTTGGCCGCACCGACGTTGGCCATCGCCGCCATGCGCCGCGATGTGTTGGCCTGGGCTACGACTTCGATATCGCCGCGCGGGTTGATCTCGGAGTTGGAGCCGACGTGATCGCCGTGGGAGTGGGTGTTGATGATCAGGGTCACCGGCTTGTCGGTGACCTTGCGCACTTGCGCCAGGATCGCTTCGCCGTTGTTGGCGAGCTTGGTGTCGACCAGCGCCACCCCGTCGCTGCGCAGGAATACCGTCGTGTTCCCGCCCGCGCCGTGGATCTTGTAGATGGTGTCCGACACCTTTTCGATGTCGGACACGCCGGGTCCGCCCTGGGCCTGGAGCCCCGCGGCGGCCATCCCTGCCGCCAAGAGTGAGGCAAGGATGGCAAACCGCTTCATGTCAGACCTCCGTTAGAGGTGATTGTGTTCGTCGGCCGGCGCCCCGCCACCACCAGCCGGACGCGGACCACCGCCACCAGGGCCGGTCGGAAGCGGCTGGCCCGGAAGCGGGGGAGCGCCCATGATCAGCGGCGGCTTCTCGCCGCGCAGTTCCATCATCGCGATGAAGAGGTTGTTGAGCGAGCGCGACTTCGGCGTGCCGCCGTATTCGAGGCCGGGCTTGAGTGCCTCGCTGATATAGGGCGCCATCGCCGGATCGGTCGCGAAGTACTTGTTGAACGCCTGCACGTAGTCGATGTTTTCGGCCACCGCGCGCTTGGCCACTTCCACGACCTTACGGGTGTAGGCGGCGTACTGCAGGAAGCCGGCCCAGGTGTTCGCATCGCCGTGACCTTCGATCACGCGGTCGACGCCGTGAATCCCGGCCACGGCCTTAGCGACCGTGTCCGCCGTGCCGAGCATGCTGCCGCCCGACATCGGATCGACCAGCAAGCCCATGTTCCACGCCATCACGTCACCCGCGGCCATGACCTTTTCCTTCGGGAAGACCACGAAGGCGTCACCATCGGTGTGTGCCGGACCGAACCAGTAGAGGTCGATCTGGTCCCCGCCCTTGCCGAGCGTCAGCTTGTCGGTGAAGGTCTGCGTTACCTTCGGGGTGCCCGGCATCGCGGCCATGCGCGTGGCGCTGTTCGCGTGGGCGACGATCTGCACGCTGCCCCGCGCGGTGTTGATCTCCGCGTTCGAACCCATGTGGTCCGGGTGCGAGTGGGTGTTGATGATCATCGTCACCGGCTTGTCGGTAACTTCGCGGACCTTGGCGAGGATCGCTTCGCCGTTCTTGGCGAGCTTGGTATCGACCAGCACCACGCCGTCGCTGCGGATGAAGAACGTGGTGTTCCCGCCCGCGCCGAAGATCTTGTAGACGTTGTCGGAGACCTTTTCGGTCGCACCGATCCCTGGCAGTCCCTGCGCGTTAAGACCTGCGGCAGCGAGGCCGCCAGCCACGATCGTTGCCAGGATTGCGAACCGCTTCATCATTCAGCCTCCGAAAAACACCCTCTCGACAAACCAGTAGCCGCCCGCTGCGATGACCACGAGCGAGCCGATCGTTACGATCCAGCCACTCGCCGCCGGTCTGCGCCGGCGGATCACCTCCAGCAATGCGCCGACTACGGCGACGATTGCCAGCTGCCCCAATTCGACGCCGACATTAAACGAAAACAGCGACCAACCAAGCGCTTCTTGAGGAAGTCCGAATTCTTTGAGCACGTTGGCGAAGCCGAAACCGTGGATCAGCCCGAAGAAAAGCGCCGCCCAGGCACGCAAATCTCGGCCTTCTCCCCTCCGTTGCAACAGGTTATCGACGCCGACCACCACAATGCTGAGCGCAATCGCCGGCTCGATCAGCCAGGGCGGCGGGTTGAGAATGTCCAAACTGGCGAGCGTCAGTGTGATGGAGTGGCCGAGGGTAAACGCGGTCACGATCGTGACCAGCTGACGCAAGCTTCCGCCAAGTAGCAGCAGGCCGACCAGGAACAGGATGTGGTCCGGCCCGATCATGATGTGGTGGACGCCTGAAGGGATGAAGGTCCCCATCACCGCGAAGGCGCCGGCGGTGGTCCCGCGGTAATAAGTCTTCGGCTTGCTGGCGTCCGAGAAGATGAACTGCTGCCGCAAGTCCCCGTCTTCGTAGACGTTGACGAAAGTCTGGTGGTTGGGGTCGGTGGTGAACAGGTCGGTATCGAGCGCCAAGGCCCCTTCGGGAGTGCCCTTGATTGTGAAGGTCAGCTCCAGCGCCTCGTTCTCGTCGACCACCGCGATCGGCCCCCATTCGGCGCGGGCAAATCCGTCGTTCTCGAACGCGATGTGCGAGGCGAGATAGCGTTCGATCTCCACTCGCCGCGCGGCCTGCACTTGCGGGTCGAGCAGAGATTGCGGATCGGCAATGCCGAGGATCGGCGCGATGTCGGTCAGGTGCGCCCTGACCCGGCCGGTGACGGCATCGTCATGCACTTCGAGATCGAGGTAGCTGAACGGCACCGGATGTGCCGCGGCGGGCACGGTGAGGAGCAGTGCGAACAGGGTGACGAGCCAGCGCAGCACAGGCCAGTTCATGTTACCTTTGCGCGCATGGCACGCGTTACTCACCGCTTGCTTTCCAGAGTCAGTGTTCGTTCCTGCTCAACGGTCGTGTCTGCGACATTGTCGTGAAGCACGATCTGTAGTCGATAGGTTCCGGCGGGATCGCTTGACTGCAGCATCGCCGGCACGGGCTCCTCGCTGAACATTTGAACGCCGGCGGGCTGTGGGGCTTTCGTCCAAATCTTCCGCGCGCGATCGTCTACCACCTGCTTGCCGCTGGGGTCGAACAGGCGGTAGTCGGCTGTCACATTGCAATTTCCGTTCGCACCAGGCTTGCAACCAGCAACTGCGACCATGACGAGGAAAGGAACATCGGCCAGTTTCGCCGGTACGACCGTAGCCTCACCGAAAGTGGCCGCGCCGCGTTGCCATGCCTGGAATTTCCCGCGATCGAAGAAGATGTAGAGCGCGCCCTGAAAACCGGCGGTCGTTCCCTGCGCCATGGCAGCGGGGACAGTGACGGGAACTATACCGGCCAAGCCTGCCAGCATCGCAGCAGCACCATAGATCGCCCTCATCTTCCCATTCCCCCGTATTTTTTTTGCGCGGCGAGTGTCCCGCCATTCCGATCGCGCGTTGGCGTTGCCGATGCCGAAGAGGAGGCCTTGTATCAAGGGGGGAAAGTGCGTTGGAAGTTGATTGGTTTGACAACTTCAGGTCCGCTTTCCACCCATTGTGGACCTTCGCGCATTGCCTGTTGTCGCCGCACCCGACGCGATGATAACGCTACCATAAAGAGGGTGCGGAGGGGTGCCATGAGTCTTGGCGAGTTGAGCGTCGCGTTCTTTCTCCAGATATTCGTCATCATTGCCGCGTGCCGCGCGATGGGGTGGGTGGTGAAACGGTTCTTCGACCAGCCGCAGGTGATCGGCGAGATGATTGCCGGGGTGATCCTCGGGCCATCGCTTTTCGGCCTGTTGGCGCCGGAGCTGCAGCAGACCGTCTTTCCGCCCGACAGCAAGCCCGTCCTCTACGTCTGCGCGCAGCTTGGCGTCGGGCTCTACATGTTCCTGGTCGGCCTCGGCTTCCGCACCGACCATTTCCGCGACAATGCCAAGAGCGCCGTGGCGGTGTCGTTCTCCGGCATGTTCGCGCCGTTCCTCGTTGCGGTCGCGCTGACGCCGTGGCTGCTGAACCTAGATCTGTTCGGCGAGGGCGTCTCCGGCCTCCAGGCCACGCTGTTCATCGGGGCGTGCATATCGATCACCGCGTTCCCGGTGCTGGCGCGCATCATCCAGGAGCGCGGCCTCACCAAGACACCGCTCGGCTCGCTGGCGCTGTCGGCGGGTGCGATAGACGATGCAGGCGCCTGGACCGTGCTGGCGATCGTCCTGGCCAGCTTCGGGGGCGGACCGGAAGTCGCGCTCAAGGCGATAGTGGGCGGCGGATTGTTCGCCGCCTTCATGATCCTCCTCGGACCCAAAGTGTTCGCCCCGCTCGCCCGCTGGGCCGAACGCGAGGGTAAGATGACCCCACCGCTGCTGGCGGTCGTCGTGATGCTGTTCGGGCTGAGCGCCTGGGCGATGGACGCCGCTGGCCTGCATTCGGTGTTCGGCGGGTTCCTGCTTGGCGTAGCCATGCCCCGAGGCCTGCTCACGCGCGAGATCAAGCGGCAGATGGAGCCGTTCACTATCGCCTTGCTGGTCCCGATGTTCTTCGTCTTCTCCGGGCTCAACACCCAGCTGACCATGGTCAACAGCCTGGACCTGGCGGCTATTGCCGGCGTGATCCTGGTGGGCTCGATCGCCGCCAAGGCTCTCGCCTGCTGGGCTGCGGCGAGAGTCACCGGGCAGGACAATCCGACGGCCATGGCGGTCGGCGCGCTGACGAATGCGCGGGGCCTGATGGAGCTGATCATCATCAACATCGGCCTGCAGAGAGGCATCATCGGACCGGCGCTGTTCTCGATGCTGGTGGTGATGGCGATCGTGACCACGCTGATGGCCTCGCCGCTGTTCGAGTTGGTCTACGGCCGAAAGGCCCGTGCCAGTGGCGAGCTGGGCCAGCTCAATGACGACGAGGACGAGGACGAGGAAGAGCGTGGAAAGCTCGAATTGGCCCCGTCGCGCCTTCGGTGACCCTTGACGATGCAGATCGCCCCCAGCGGCCGCACTTTCTGATGGGCAATATCAGCATGGCTAAGTAGGTTCCGCTGGCCAAGGCGGGAGACCGGCGATGGACGATGCGGTGCGGATCCCTATCGATATCGGTTACGAAGCTGCTTCAGCCGAGGCCGCTTCTGGTGAACCGGCCGTCCAACGAACCACCGTGCGTGAGGACGGCACGGTCGTTATCGACGTTCTCGCGCCCCAACCTTGCGTCCCCGAGCCGAGCACCGGCGACGAAATCGTGGTCTGCGCGCAAATTGATGGCGATCCACAAAGGATGCCCGACGCTCAGCCACCGCCGTCACCAGGTCCGATGGAAAAGCTGAAGAAGGCTTTGACAGCTCATGTAGGTCCGGTCGAGATCACGCCTTTCGGCGCGCGGTTCAAGTTCTAGACTGCACCCCGTCCGCACCATTTCCCAATGTCCGGTTTCCACCCCGCGGACAACCAATGCGGTCAGTCCTCGCTGTCCGCGACAACCATCCAGCTGCTCTCAGTTATACGTTTGAATGTTGTTTCAACGGCAGCCCAGATCGGCGTGGCGGGTGGTGCCGGGACGTCAGGCGGTAGGACCAAGGCTTCCCACGGCCGATTTACTGTGCGCTCGTAGGAACAGCGGACTCGATCCTCAACCTGCGCTTCGCAACGGATACTGCGCACCGAATACCAGTCTCCGAGCCGATAGTAGCACGTGAGTTCGTCGCAGGACTCGATGCGGGGACGTCGCAATGTGTCCTGAATGGCTTCCGCGCCAGGGAACTCTTCGGCTTTCGCCGACGTCGAAGTTGCCGTTGATGCCCGGAGCACCAGCAAGGAAGCCGTGAGGACGCGAACGGACGACATGGCGCGGGGGCAGACCCTTCAACCGCCCGGGGAAAACGGCAGTGAATCTGGCGGCAATGTCCGCACACCATATCTGGCCGCCAGTTCGGTGTATCGCTCCCTGTCACGCGGCATCTGCAGGCCAGCGTCCGAGGCCTCGCGGAACATCTTCTCCAGTCCGCCGGGGATCAGCGTCAGCACATGTTCGCCGGGCTCGGTGCCGATGTTGCGAAAAGTGTGGGGTATGCCCTTCGGCATGAAGAGTGCGGTTCCTGCCGGAGCGTCGACCTCCTCGTCGCCATGGCGGAAGCGATAGTGGCCGCGCACGATCGTGAAGACCTCGTCCTCGCGCGAATGCACATGCGGCGCCGCGCCTTCTCCTGGCGGCACAAAAATCCGCAAGACGGCCGTCGCTCCGTTGGTGTCCTCGCTACTGGCCTCGAGGAACATCTTGAGGGCGAGGAACCTGAACGCCTCCCCTTCCTTTTGCGTCGAACTTGCCGCTGGATGCAGATGGCTGGCCAGCGATGCCTGACCGACTGCCGCCGATCCGGCCACCAGCGCTGAGAAGCCAACCACCGCGCCGCGTCGCGTAATCGTTGTCATCGCCATGTCCCCATTCCCCGGGAGGCGACTTCATAGCGATTTCGGTTGGAGGATGCGAATCCGCCGCCGGCTGCGTCCGCCAACCATCCAGGTCATTCTGACCGCCGAGTGCCTGAAACTGGGTCTACCCAAAGCGGACAGTCAGCTAGCGACCCATTGCGGTCATTGGCCACGTGCCTAAGATCGCCACGTGAGGACCGCAACGTCGTGCTGAATAGGTGGTGGTTAGCGTCAGCTTTGGCGGCGGTCGTGCTTGTCGGCACGGCGATGGTGCTGTGGTATCAAATTGATCGCACGACGATGCTAAAGTCGATGTGCGAAGTCGGCCTTCCAAATTTCTCACGTCCCAATGAAATTGATGCCGATCGTTTGGGTTGTGCGATCGTCGGCCCAAAGAGGACCTTCTCAGGCGTGCTGGTGACCGGATTCGAAGCGTCAAACTTCCAAAGTCCGGACTTCCCGAGCGTTCCGGGGCAACAGAACTCTGAGGACAAGCGGGCTTGGTTTAATTGCCCTAGAACAGGCTGCGGCAACGAGTTTGATGCGCAACTGGGCCACAATTACGTGGACTGTCCGGGAGATGATTCCTTGCTCCACAGGGGTTTGGCAAGCATTGAAGCGGAAGGTTGGGTTACGGTTTCCGAAGGGGCATTTGGGCACCTGGGCAGTTACCCTCGCGAGTTCTTTGCTTCCAGGATCGTTCGCGTATCGCCCCCACCTCAAAGAATGGTCGACGAATGGATGAGTGTCCACGAACGCTATGATGAGTGCGACGGAGTCCCTTTCACATAAGGCACAGGCCGCCCAACGTCCGCTTTCCACCCATCGCGGCCACCGAGCGATTTCGCCCTTGGGCTCATGACTTGCCATGACGTTATCGGTTGGCAGGCCAGTGCCTCCTTGTCCGTCCAACCGCAGCAGTGAGCTTCGTCTGAGCGTCACAGAAGGGCGAGTCAGTCTAGCCGAGACGGCAAGTCCATTGCCGTCGCCTTGCAGTTGCGTCACTGTGGAGGAACCACGCCCCATTTCCGCCCGGCCATGACGGCCTGAAAGGAGGACGATGGAAGCCAAAGTGAGGAAACTCTTCGAGCGTTACGAAGGCTCGTTCAATCGGGCCTTGAGCGGCGTCGTCGATCTTGAGGAAGTCGTCTCGCTCTACGCGCCCGAGTTCATTGGAGCTGCCCCCGGCGGTGTGATGACCGGGAAGAACGACGACAAGTTCGCTTTGGCCATGGCGGAGGGCTATGCCCGCTATCGGACGATCGGGATGAAGGACATGCATCTCCGCGAAGTCCGCATCTCACCAATCGACGATCTTCATTGCCTGGCCCACGTTGGCTGGACGGCGACCTATGCCCGCTGGGATCAGCCGGATGTGGCGATCGACTTCGAGGTCCAATACTTCGTCAGGACGCTCGAGGGGGAACCGAAGGTGTTCGGTTGGGTGACGGGTGACGAAGAAACCCTGTTGAGGGAACACGGAATCCTGGGCCCTCCGGACGGGCTCCGTACCTACAAGCGCACCGCGACCTATACCGAAGACAGCATTCCCGCGGGCCTGCTCAAGGACCACGCGACCAAGGAAGGCACCTGGGGCCTGATTCATGTGGAGCAAGGCAAGCTCCGCTTTCTGGTCACGGACGATCGCCGTCCGCTTATCGAGCGGATCCTGACGCCGGAAACCGATCCGGGCTTAGTTGAGCCGACGATCCTCCATCATGTCGAACCGCTGGGGCAGGTCCGATTTCATGTCGAGTTTCTCCAGCGCGATGAAATGCCCTCTCCCATATGAGAAGAGGGCATCGTCGCGTCGGACCGCCTTATTGGAACAAGCGCGGCGCGAAGTCGGTCAGGTAACGGCGCCAGTTGATCCAGGTGTGGCCGCCGCCGGTCTCGTTGTAGACATCCTCGATCCCGTACTTGGCGAACATTGCCCGGGTCGGGGCGACGGTGCCGTAGAGGAAATCGTCCTTGCCCATCGCGTAGTAGACCAGGTTGAGGTCCGCGGCCGCCTTCTTCAGCGCGACGTCGTTGGCGGTTTCGTAGGCCGTCACGTCAGCCGGACCCTGCATGCCCAAGCCCATCGAGAAGATGCCGATGTAGTCGAACAACTCGGGATGGGTCAGGCCATAGCGGATGGTGTGCGATCCGCCCATCGATAGGCCGGCCATCGCGCGGCTCTGCTGGTTGGCGAGCGTACGGAAGTTCCCGTCGACGTAGGGGATCAGGTCCTTGATCAGGTCGTCCCCGAAATCGGTGTTGGCGAGCATGTTGGTGCCCGGACGGTCGGGCGTGTGGCCAAAGGGCATGACCACGATCATCGGCTTGGCCTTCTGGGCCGCGATCAGGTTGTCGAGGATGTAGTTGGCGTGGCCGACCGAGGTCCAGCTGTCGGCGCTGTCGCCCGCTCCGTGCACCAGGTAGAGCACTGGATAGCGGGCGCTGTCCTTCATGTAGCCCGGAGGGGTGTAGACATAGGCGCCGCGCTTGGCTCCGATTGCAGAAGACCAGTACTCGATCCGGCTCACAGTCCCGTGCGGGATGCCCGGATCATAGGCTTGGAATTCGCCGGCCTGACCGGTCACCTCGAAGGTGGAGTTGGTGCCGACGCGCTCGTGGCTGAAGGTCGTGCCTTGCGGGTCGGGCACCTTGGCGCCGTCGACCTGGAAGGCGAAGCGGTAGTTGTCGGCGGGGACGGGCACCGCGGTTGTCGCGGTCCACAGGCCAGTTGCATCCTTGGTCATCGGCAAGCCACGGGTGCTGCCCGGTTGGATACCCATCGGGATCGCCTCGTCGATGTCGTTGCTGGTGACGCGGACCTCCTGCGCTTCAGGCGCGCAGATGCGAAAGGTCACCTTGCCGTCGGGCAGTTGCTCGACCGACTTGTAGCCGGCCGCCGCGGCAAACATGCCTTGCGGGCGACAACTCGCGGGCTGGGATGAGGGCGCTGGCTGGGCGAGGGCAGGGGCCGCGGCGAGTGTGGTAGCCAATAGCGCGATGCAGGCAGTCTTGTTCATGGTGGCGATGCTCTCCCTGGAAGTCCTGGCACACTTTCGGCGCCTTGATATTCGACGTTCATGCGTTGCTAGTGAGTGCGCCAAGGCGCGCGGCACGCGGCCCCTCCTCCTCGACCCCTCAATTTGAGACAGCGTTGTCCACAATCGGGGGAAAGGCAAGCGGCCAGTCGGTGCTGACACGCATAGGGGGCGTTGTGAGCGCTATCTTTTCGTGATTTACTCCGCTGTGGAGGAGGAGGTGATTATGAAACGAGGGGCTGCCATTATCGGCTGTGTGCTGGCGTTGTTTTTTCTGGGACCGGCCACGGCCCAGGACGATCTGGCCAGCAAGATCATCAACGACCCGGGCAATCCGCAAGTCACGGGCGCGTCGGCCAAGCTGCGTGAGGATCCTGCAGTACAAGGCGGACAGGCCCTACGGATCGCGGTCCGCCGTAAAGGCGCGAACCCGTGGGACGTTGCGGTGCAGACGACGATCGACAAGCCGGTCAAGGCTGGCGACTCGCTGATCTTCGCCTTCTGGGCACGGCTTGAAAAGGGCGAGAACGGCGCCACCGAAACGGTCCTGCCCTACAACGCGGTGCAGATTTCGGCGGCGCCCTATACCGCGCTGTTTGTCGAACCCGCGACTATCGGGCCGGAATGGAAGATGTTCGAAGTGAAGGGCAAGGCGGCCAAGGATCAGGCCGCAGGCTCGCTCAACGCGACGATCCACCTGGCGACGGCGGCGCAGACGGTCGATCTTGGACCTCTGATCGTGGTCAACATGGGGCAATAACAACCGGCGTCCCCGCTGAGTCCGGGGAAAAGCGCCGAACGAAAGCAGCGGATTGCGTGCTGCGCGCGTAAGGAAAGCCATCCGCTTGGGGAGGGAAAATGGAAAACAAGTCGACGGTGCGCGCGGCCTTTATTGCCGTGACCACGCTGTTCTTCGCCTGGGGTTTCATCACCTCGCTGATCGATCCGCTGGTTGCGGCGGTGAAGGGCATCTTCACGCTCACCGACGTGCAGGCGCAGCTTTCCGCATTCGCCTTCTTCATCGCCTATGGTCTGGTGTCGTTTCCAGCTGCGGCGCTGATCTCGCGGGTGAAGCCGGTGCCGGCGATCCTGCTCGCGCTGGGGATGATGGCGGTTGCCTGCCTGATCATGCTCGGGGCGGCCAACCTGGCGATCTACACGCTCGTGCTCGTCGGCCTGTTCGTGCTGGCGAGCGGCATCACCATCCTGCAGGTTGCGGCAAATCCGCTGGCCGCGGCCCTCGGCCCTCCAGAGCGCAGCCACTTCCGCCTCACGCTATCGCAAACCTTCAATAGCTTCGGCACTTTCATCGGCCCGTTCCTCGGCGCGGTGTTGTTCCTCGAAGGGGTGGAAGTGAAGGAAGGCACCGCGATCACGCCGGAGGTGCGCGACGCCGCGCTGGCAGGCATCGACCGGGCCTATTTCTGGATTTGCGGCTTGCTGCTGCTGCTGCTCGCCTTCTTCTGGTTCAACCGCAAGACGGTGGCGGCCGCTGCGCCGGAACCAGCTGTGTCCCACGGAATCGGGGCGATGATCTCTGACGCGATCGCCTCCAGGTGGGCGTTGCTCGGAGGTGCGGCAATCTTCCTTTACGTCGGGGCCGAAGTGTCGATCGGCACGCAGATGGCGCTGTTCCTGAATTCGGACGGCATCTGGGGTGGCTCTGACGCGCCGTTCGGCGTGCCGCTGCTCGGCCACGCGATGGGCAGCGACGGCGTGCCTGGCGTCAGCCTGCAGGAAGCCGGCAAGGCCGTGGCGTTCTACTGGGGTGGTGCGATGGTCGGCCGGGCAGTCGGTTCGGCGCTGTTGGCACGTTTCTCCGCCTGGCGGCTGCTGGCGCTATTCACCGCCATCGCCGCGGGCATGTGTGCTTATGTCTTCGTCATCGGAGGCGTCACCGCCGGATTCGTGGCGCTGAGCATCGGCCTGTTCAACTCGATCATGTTCCCGGTCATCTTCACGCTCACGCTCGAGCGTTCGACGGCAAGCGAACAGGCGACTTCGGGCCTCCTGTGCACGGCGATCGTCGGCGGCGCATTCCTGCCGTTGCTGGTGGGCGCGGTGTCGGACAACGCGGGATATGTCGCCAGCTTCGTAGTGCCCGCTGCCTGCTATCTGTTGCTGTGCGTCTTCGCGCTGTCAGCCGGGCGGGCGCGAGCCGTCGTGCGGACTGCGGACGTGACATTTCACTGAGCCACCGCGACGCCAGAACGAGTGAAGTCTAAAAGTGCACCGCCCCGTCGCATGGCCGTCCTGCAATAGGCCGTTTGACGGGGCGGTACTTCATGCCGGCGAGAAGTTGGGAGGAGGCTCCGGCATGATGGGTCCTGAAGTCGCCGCTTTGAAGACGACTTTCCGCAACCATCGGCCTACGCCCCTTTTTGTCTTCAAGGCATCAGTGAACTCCCTGACCGGCTGAAGGAATTTCCCCGACCGATGGGATGGGTCGTTGGCATTGAAGTCGGGGTGAACCTCCTTCGCTGCCAGCAGCAGATGCGGAATTGGCGTCGCCGATGCGCTTCCCGTGAAGGTGCGCGGCTGGTGACCAAGCGTGGGCTCCAAAGCCTGCTTGGCATGGTGAGCGAGCGGCGCTGAAGATTGCCAAACGTCCGATGGGTTGGAGCAAATCGCGACGATCGCCAGCGGCCGTACCTTGCCACGCTATATCATGCCTGAAGGTTCCGGACCGTCCTGCAAGCGGATTGCGTCACAAACGACGTCAAACCCTTGAGTTAACGGCACAAAAATAGCACCGCACTGACAAGAAAGCAATTGCCAACGCCCAAAAAGGACGGCAGTGTCGGCCTCGGTCGAGGGGTCGCCAAAAAGTGGGGCGCCGCCAAAATGGTCTCGCGGCGACGCCCCAGGGGTAGTGCACCCCCCGGGTCTTGGGGTCGAAGGGGATGCCATGTCGTTATGTCCGTGGCTCCCCTGACCCTCAATAAGTGATGATACGTAAGGTGTTTCTACGTAGTCGGCCTCCGGCTACGTAGCATCGCCTTCGCTCAACCGCCCCTCTCGCGCCACACCGCGAAGAGCCGGGAGGCAGTCGCTCGCTGAGCGAGGCTTTGGCCGCTTCAACAGGAAGCGAAATAGTCCTGTGCCGCGCCCCGGCATTCTCCATGAAAAATCCATTAACTATTCGTAATGATTTCGATTAGGTTCGATAATCTAGCGTTAATGTGAATCTTGAAATAAAGATGTCGTGGCGACTAGATCAGCCATATTTGAATAACGTCACCCATGAATCGTTGGTGAAATGCCAATGACGTGTTTGCAATTGCTGCGGCATCGGGGGTGCTTCCAGTAGGTCTTTTTGTAGAGGGCCTTCTTCGTTCGGCATACGTAAAAATGCCTATATTCAGCGAGGCTAGCGCCAAGATATGGCGCGGGCACGTGGGGCGCTCAGCCGACTTTTGCCGCCCGATTCGATCAGATGCTGCGTGCCTGATCGATTCAGCGTCGGCCAAACCAACGAGAGACTGAAAATGTTCGATTCATCTCCGAATGAAAGCAATCAATGGCGGTTCAAATGAAACGCTTGAACAACACTAATTACTTGAGGTCCCTATTGGCCAGTGCGCCAATAGGGATGATCGTGCTCGACCGTCGTCTAATGATTGTGTCCTTCAATAGCGTGGCTGAATCCATATTCGGCTACAGCGAAGGGGAAGTAGTCGGCAAGCACGTCAAGATCCTTCTTCCGGAGGCAGATCGCAATCGGCATGCCGCCTACCTCAGGCGCAATATCCGTGTGGGTTGGCCCAATCGCATCGGCCTTGGCCGCGTGCTGGGCCGCGTCGATGTCGCGCAAAGGCGCGATGGCAAGGTTTTCCCGGTCCAGTTGACCATCGGTGAAGCCAGAACTCCCGAGGGGGTCGTGTTCACGGGGTTTCTGCACGACATCACGTCGCGCCAGCAGGCGCAGCAGGAACTGCATGAGTTGCGCGATCAGCTCGAGCACGTGTCCAAGATGAGCGCGGTCACCACGCTGGCGCAGTCATTGACGCATGAGCTCAACCAGCCCCTGACGGCCATTGCGAGCTACATGGAAGCATCGCGCGATCTGCTTGAGGCTGCTGATCTCGACCGGGCCATGATGCGCGAAGCGCTGGATGAGGCCGCGACACAGGCCATCCGCGCAGGGCGGATCATTCGCCGGATGCGCGACTTCATCATGGAAGGTGAATCCGAAAAGGGCGTGGAGAGCATCGCCGATGTCGTCAATGAAGTGACGGTGCTGGGCCAATTTGGCCCAGCTACGAAAAACGTCCATCTGCAACTCAATCTCGACCCCAGCATGGACCGTGCGGTGATCGATCGCACGCAGATCCATCAGGTGCTGCAGAACTTGATCCGCAATGCGCTCGAAGTGATGCGGGATTCGCCGGTTCAGCGGCTGGAGATCAGTTCACGCAAGGTGGACGACGGCGCGCTCCGCATAACCGTGGCCGACAGCGGCCCGGGCCTCGCGCCCGGCGTGCGGGAGCGCCTGTTCGAACCATTCTACACGACAAAGCGGCACGGCATGGGGCTCGGATTGCCGATCTGCCGCGCCATCATCGAATCTCACGGGGGCAAACTGTGGGCGGGGCCGTCTCATCTGGGCGGGACCGCATTTCATTTCACTCTACTTACAGGAACATTCCCCGAGGTGACCCATGACTAAGCGACTAGTCTATCTCGTCGATGACGATAACGCTGTTCGTCGGGCCGTATCATTCATGCTGCGTACCGCCGACTACGATGTAACGACTTTCAAATCCGGCGACGAATTCGTCAAAGAGTCAGACACGCTTTCTCCAGGTTGTGTCTTGCTCGACGTGCGCATGCCGGGAATTGACGGCCTGGAAGCGCAACGCCTGATCGCTCACAAGGGCAGTGTCCTGCCGGTCGTGATCATGACTGGCCACGGCGACATCGCGATGGCTGTGCAGGCTATGAAATCCGGCGCAGTGGATTTTCTCGAAAAGCCCTTCGAGAAAGCCATGCTGGTGAGTGCGTTGGAGCAAGGCTGGCTGCGGCTCGAAAAGTCGGACCGCTTGCGGCTCAGGTCAACCGAAGCCGCGGCGCAGCTGGAGATACTCTCGCCTCGCGAGCGTGACGTGCTCAACGGCATGGTCGAAGGGCTGCCGAACAAGGCCATCGCCCATGACCTCGGCATCAGTCCGCGGACGGTGGAAATTCACCGGGCCAACGTCATGTCCAAACTAGGCGTCAAAAGTCTCTCCGAAGCACTTCGTCTCGCTTTTGCAGCGACTGAGAAATTCGAGTCCGGGTGAAGGTTCACGCACGGCGGTGGGTGATCCGGAAAGCTTGCGTATTGTGGGGTTCCCGCCGCCGTCTGATGCTCGCTGGGGCCGGGCATCGCTGATCCGCCACCGTCAAGTCATCGAATGCCAAGGCGTCTACGGGAACACACTTATTGGTAGCTGGATGTCCGCTCTTCATATCGCCGCTCCGTCGCGATCTCGAATCAGCGTTTGAGCTCAGGGCCGATCGCGCCGTTGTTAAGAGTAAGGGATTTCCATGAATTCGAAGCTTTTTGTTGCCGCCGCCTTTGCGGCTGTGATCGCCACGCCCGCATTTGCCAATCCGGCTTCGGGTCCCCGGATCGAGGGAGTTGTCGGCTGGGACAAGCCGAGCATCGACGGGCTCGATGACGCCCAGAACGGAGCCGACGGCGTAGTTTTTGGTCTGGGTGTGGGCTATGATACGGTCGTCGCAAACGCCTTGGCGATCGGTATCGACGCCGAAATCACCGACGGCGACGCCGGTTGGAAATTTAGCGATGATGAGGACGGCGCTTCGCTGCTGTTCGGCCGCGATCTCTACGTCGGCGCCCGCTTTACCACGCAAGCTTCAGACAAGATCTCGCTCTATGCAAAGGTTGGCTACACCAACGCCCGTCTGACGAGCGTCGTGACGGAAGACGGAGTTTCCGAAAAGGACTCCGCTTCTGCGGAAGGCTTCCGGACCGGCCTCGGTGCGCAGTACCTTGTCACCAACAACGCCTATCTCGGCACTGAGTATCGTTACTCGAACTATGAAGCTGGCTTGTCGCGCCACCAGGTCGTGGCCACGCTCGGCTGGCGCTTCTAGGCTCCATGGGGCGCGGTCCGGCCCTTTCGTTCGGACCGCGTCCTCAACACCGCACGCGTCGAGTTGTGACCACTAGTGCGGCCGGACCGGCCGCCGGTGTTTGTCCCGCTGGACGAAGGGGGGGGGGCAGCGCCTGACTTGATTGCGTGTGGTCGTTCGCCGCGGCGCCCGAAAAGGGCGCCGCGGCATTTCTATTTGGGCTTGGCGTTCCGCAGACACTCGGCCGGAAACAATCCATTTCAACAGTTTATCTACGGAGATTTGCGTACAGAATCCCGAAGACGGAACCGATATCAAAGTCATGCTCCATCGAACCGGTTGAGCTCGAAGAAAGACACGTCGGGGCCTTCGCGTGCTCTTACCGGCGTACCCTACGGGTGAAGTGCAGAATTGAGGATCGGCCGTGTCTACATCGGTTAAAAGGCAACAAGACCTTGTCTCTTATGAATTGGGCAATGAAGTTCGGGGTTTCGAATCCGGCGAATTCCCGGATGACGAAATCGCCTGGCAGGTGCTGTCTCAGAAATTCAACGAACGCTTTCCTTCGGCAGCCGGAAGGCATGTCGAACTGCGCAAAGTGATCCGTTGGGGCAGAGTTGGACCAAGCGCTTGATGCGCTCCGGCCGCTTTGGTCCATTCCGCTGGCGGCGATTCAGCCAGAAGGCCGGTCCGCGGGGTCGTTAGCCATGGCGAGCCGAACGACCCGAGGGGTTTGACCTTCTAAGAGGCAATCCGTGCGAAGCTCATCTGTCGATGCGACTGCCGAATGCCTCACCACCTCACGCGGTCGGAAGAATATCCAGCTGCAACTGCTGTGTGTCGAAGCCCTGCTCGCCGGGGATCGCCGAAATCGAGCGCTCGCGAATGCGCGGACCGGTCGAGCGGCTGAGGACAGCCTGGCCGGATCCGTCGAGCACCACGGTATCAGACCCGGCGATGATCCGCGCGCCGCGCAGAGTGCCAGGGGTGTACCTGACCATCAATTGATAGCCGCCAGGTGCGTTGCAGTACTCACGGAAGGTCCCGAGCGAAATGCCACTGCCCTCACCACCCACGCCGAAGCCGGCGGCTTGGTGCTGCACGGAGCAATAGATGGGAACAGTCGCTCGAAGGTTGAAGCTGAATGACGAGTTCGCATAGGCGACAGTCGGCAACACTACGAGCGCGACGCCAGCAAGACCAATTGAGAACTTATTAACCATAACGACCCCTTCCGCCTTTTCAAAGGCTTCAAGGGCAGTGATTAGTTTCCGATAGCTAAGTTGCGGTTAACAGGCAATCGGGTGTTCTCTGGATGACTTCCGCTCGTCCGGAATTTACCTCGCAGTAACGGAAATCGAAAGTACGTCGCTGTAGGTGCCGGCCCGGCGATCGGCGACATCGCCGATCACGAATTGAATCGGCAGGGCTTCACGGCGGAAGCCTGATTCCGGCGATCCCGTGATCGTGCTCGCGCCCAGGAGGTTGACCGAGTTACCACCGATAGCGACCGAATACGGCACGTACCATTCGCTCGACCCGAGACGCAGGCGACCCGAGTTGGCGGACGAGACACTGACGTCGTAGCGGCCGGTGCTGTTGACGCGAAGCTGGAGTGGAACAGGAGCAACTCCGGTCCGGAGCTCGCCCAGGTCGACGACGGCGTGCCCGTTCTGCATCGCATAGGCCCCGGCCAACCCGAGACGGGCGGACGGGAGGACGTTGAGGCCAAGGACGATCCGCGCTCCTGCAAGCGCCCTGAAATTGTCGTCCTGCGCTTCGAGCGTCACGTCCTGCGTGAATGTGCCCGCGTCCCGCACATCGTCAGGATCGGCCACCAGCTTGAACAGGACCGTGCGCGTCTGGTTGGCGCCGAGGACCATGTCGCGCTGCGAGGAATTGCGCAGCGAACGGCCCGCCCGGGGCGTCACGTCTTCGGTGTCCGTCAGATTGAGCAGGGCGTATTGGATGGGCCGGCCGGTTCCCTTCGACAGGCCGAACGGCGGCTGGTTCAGTTCGAAGTGCGGCGTGAAGCGGCATTCTTGCGAACCTTCGTTCATGAAGGTCACGCCGAAGGTGCCTTCAGGAATGGAGCCGCCGAATGGATCGTAGCCCTGGATCATCCAGGCCGATGGCACGGCGTTCATGCGCATGACGCAACCGGCCTCTGGCGAAGGGCCCGGATTGTCCTTTGCAAGCGCCGGCGTAGCTAACGCGATCGCGGCCAGGAAGAGTGTCGGACGGAGCATTGTCTGTCTCCTAGTTGCTCAAGCCCGGCTGAACTGTGCCGAGATTGACGAGGCCGTCGGTATCGTTCGGAACGGAGAATTCGAAGCTCCGGTCGATTGTACCATTAGGTCCATAGGTTTCTACAAGATAACGGCGGCCAGGAAGCAAGTTTGCGATCGCAAAGCGTCCCGCTGAATTGGTGAAGAATGGCGTCGGTTCCGGAGTGTCTCCGTCCGAAACGTCGAGCAGCGTGACGCGACCGCCGATCAAGGCGACAGGCTTGTCCGGAGCGGTAACGAGAGTGCCCATCGCGCTCACGAACGCGTCGGTTCCAACCTTGTACACGTAGCCGCTCTTATACGGCGGATTGACCCGCAGCACACCCGGTCCAGTGTCGTAGCCCGTCGGCGGATCCTCGACGTCGTACTGCACCGATTGAACCACGTACGATGCAAGGAAGTTGTTCACTGCTGATCCTAGAGCGCCGCTCCGGCCGATATAATTGTTTTCGGCCAGGGATTGGCCGGCGACGACACTGCGTTTGCCAAGATTTTCATGCGGATGAAGCAGCATGAAGCTGTCGTTGATCCGACGTCCCATGCCGAATTCGCCGTCCGCAAACGCCAGGGTGGTGCCCACGCGGACCGAGGTGGCGTTCACGTCCGCAAAGTTCGAGAAACTCGGGCCGTAAGTCGCGTGGCTGACCGCGGCGTCGAAACGGTTGGCAGAATAGGACGCGTAGCCTTGCGCTCGCATGTTGCCATCCTGATGCGCGACCACACCGCCGAAGCCGAGGCTGTTGATCTCGTTGAGGCCGCTCTGATTGTAAGAAACCTCGCCCAGGTTATCGCGGCTCTCGTATCGGGCTTCGGCACGCCGGCGGTAGTCGGGCTGGAAGATCAGACCAACGTTGACGCTGAAGCCGGTCCCTCCGGAAAATGCCGTCGGGAACTTGGCGTAATCGGCGCCGGCCCTGAAGGTCCAGCGGTCGTTAAGCCGATAATATCCGGTCGCTCCAACACGATAGCTATCGCCGACAGAGTCGCGGCCCTTGAGATAAGATGCCGTGGCTGTCGCCAGGAAACGGAAGCTGAATTGCCGGGTGTACTGCGAGGAAAACGAGAACGACGTCGTGTTTATCGCTTCGGGATTCCCTAGCGTCGCAAAGCCGGACGAAATGTAGTCCGCCCGCAGCGAGAAGTTATCCGCCAGGCCCCCCCGGTCCATGAACTGTTCGTAGCTCACGCCACCGGCAAAACCCTGGTCGGCGGCTTCCGAATTGCTGCCGGCCATGTCGAGAAGAATGCGGCCGCCGTTCCCGAGCACGAACTGGCCTTGACCGTTGAGAGTCTGCACGTCCTCGCTGACCTGCAAGCCGACGCCGAGCGCCGGTTTGTTCAGGAACGCCTTGCGGAAGAAGCCCGTGAAAGCGACCGGACCCTTGTAGTCCGGCGCTGTGCTGAAGTTCCGGTTCGTCGGGCCGAGAAAGGCGCCATACTCATAGTCGCCCGGATCGAGGTCGATCGGGTCGAGGTACTGTTGGAACGACAGGCTCTGGAGGCTGCCGGTGTTGTCTTCGACTTGAATGTCGATGTCGTTGCTGCCGGCGATGAGCGGCAGCGAACTGAAATCGTAGCGCCCCGGCTGCAACCGCATTTCGCGATAGAGAGCGCCGTTGCGCATGAAGCGGACGGTCGATTCTCGCTGTAGTATCAGCTGGCGGTTGGCCTGCAGGATCGCGGAGCGGAAGGTGTTGAACCGGCGCTGCTGGCGGAGCACGCCGATACCGCCCATCTGGACGTAAGACTGCTGGCCGCGGATCTCGGGATCGAGATCACCGATCATCCAGCGGCGGTAATCCTCGGGTTCGTCGTAGACCACGCGGGCGTAGTTGCGCTCGAACTTGTATACTTCTTCGCCCGTGTCTTCGACGCTCTGCCGGAACTGGGCGTCGCCTTCGAAAACCACGTTCCCGTACCGCATCGCGCCGTCGAAGTTGATGGTCGGCGGAGCGACGTCGTCCGCTTCCCAGATATAGGAATCGACGAGGTTGAGATTGAGATAGGCGGAGAAGTCGGCTGGCTTGAGCGTGACGTCGTTCAAGTCTTCGCGAGGCGGGGCGAACAGGTTCTGGATGGCGCGCTGCTCAGGCGAGACTTCGACCACCACCACTGCCAGCGAGCTGGGATCGTAAGTAAGTTCAACTCCAGCGCCTTCGAGTTCCGCGGGGCCAAAGGACCTCACGTTCTGAAGCCGTGCAGCCAGCGATGCATGCGCGGGATCGTTGAGGATCGGGCGCATGAGACGGACAAACGTTTCGGATTCCAGGAGGAATCGGTCATCCGCCGTAAGCCGCATGGGAATTTCGCCCAGGCTGCGGTTCTGGAACGTCAGCGGCACCGTCATGTCGATGTCGCGATCGTAGGGATTGATGTCCGGCCGTCCGTGCGGACCCATCGGTACCTGCGGTATGATGGGCGAAGAGGTTGGCGTGGGCGCCGGGACTTGCCCAGGCAGCGGGATGGTTGCCGGAGTGCCTTGCACCGAGCCATTTGCCCCCTGTGGCAGGGGGAACGACGCTTGCGCAAACGCAGTCCCCGCCCACAGGGCAGATAGCGCCACCGAGCAGAGTGCGTAGCCGAGTCTCACTGGATGAACGACAGCGTGATGGGGCCTTGGCCGAAGCCGGGAATCGGAACTCGGAAGGTGCGCTGGCCGAGTGCCGGCACGTAGCCGGTACCTACGGCCTGGTTGAGTTCTTCGGGCGAGACTTCGACGCGGAGTTGCTTTCCGTTCGCGTCCAACCCTTCGAGGCGCCAGCCGAAGTTCGACATCATCGCATGGCGGCGGCCATCGTTCTTCAAGGTGATTTCAACGCCGTCCTGGAGCGCTGGCAGGGCATCGGTGCCCGGCGCGGCCGGCGGCTGGTAGTTGAGCTGGTGAACAGAAGTCGCGCTGACATTCGGCTTCGCGCCGGGAGGGGCGACCACCACCAGGGCGCGCATATTGTAGAGCAGCTGTACCTGCGCTGCGACACCCTCTGCCGAGTTTGGCTCGAAGGATACGGGCAACTGCTGGACGGATACGTAATAGGCCTGCGAGGCGGCGAGGTCGGGCTCACCGACCCACTGCAGGCGAATGACCTGACGGCCGCCGGCGGGCAGTACACCCTGCGGCGGGAAGATCAGGAACTTGTCGTCGGCGGGCGTCTCGACGATGTTTCCGTTTTCGTCGATGTTCATGAGGAAGACGCGGGTCTCGAACGCCAGGTTGCCCTGGTTGATGTTCTGGACCTCGACGCGCGCGATGGCATCGCTGCCGCGCGTTTCCATTTCAACCACCATCGGCGAAACGCGCATGGCTGCAGCCGGTGTGCTCAGCGCGGCAAAAACCGCAAGCGCCGCCGCGAGCGCGCAAGCGCGGCTCTTCAACATCTTCAACACTGTCATGGTATCCTGCCCACTACCCAATGACTGCAAATAGGCATGCGTTCGTGAAGAAAGGGGAAAGATCGCTCTTCCCCCTTTCTCCGAACTTACGCCTGGACCTTAGATCGCGCGCAGCGTGATCGTGGTCTGACCTTCGTAGTTACCGGCGACCAGGCCCTTGCCGGTCACGACCGGGGCAACGATGTCGATCGCCATGTTCGAACGCCATGCGCCCTGCTGCTTCTGGGCAGCGTTGGACACTTCGTTGACGGTCAGCGACTGGTTGGTGCCGGTGGTCTGGGCGTTCAGGGCAACGCCCGTCCAGCGAGCTTCCACCTTGTAGGGGATGTTCGCCTGGAACTGGTTGGTGTCGTAGCCACCCGGGTTGTTGTTCACGAGGCCACGGATGTCGTTCTTGTTGATCTCGACGACGTTGTTCGTGTTGCAGCCAGCGGTCAGGGTGTCGATGTCCGCAGCAGCCGGGCCGACCATCTGGAAGGCCGACTGAACGTTGACGTTGTTGCCGGTCTGGATGCCGATCACGCCGAAGTCGATGTCACGAGCGTTGCTGTTGTTGCCCGAGTAGAACGAGCAATCCTTGTTGACCTTGCCCTTGAGGGTGAAGGTCACGTCAACGCGATCGGTCGCAGTGCCGATGTCGCCAGCCGCACCGGCGAACGCGGTGTAGCGGGTGCCGATACCATTGGCGATGGCGGCTTCGGCCAGGCCAGCAGCGATCAGGCCGCCGATGCCGGTCGGGTTGGTGAGGGTCACCGAGCCAGCGGCGTAGTGGACCTGGGCGGTCTGGGCGGCAGCCGGGGTGGCGATACCGACGAGGGCGATGGCGGCAACAGCGCCGCTAAGGATCGTCTTCATAGCTTACTTTCCTCTGTTGTTGCCGCACCCGGTTGAATGGGTAACGGCGGGATATCTGCACCGAAGTAGTGGGGACCTGGAGAGCAGCGGTGCCTACTCCCCCGGTTTACGTTCGCGGATGGACCGCGACCGAATTCGTAATGTCAGTCAGATCGGAGAGACGGTGATCGTGATCGTCTCCGTGTATTCGCCGGCGAGAAGTCCAGCCTCGCCCGAAGGCATGCCGAGCTGGACTCCAAGGACCATTCCATCAGTGGCGATGCCGCCGTTGCTGGAAATGACGCCGCCAGACTGAAGCTGCTGGCTGCCGAATGTCTTGCTGAGGACTTGCGTCGCGGGATACCGGACCGGCATCTGCACCGCGAGCGAGTAGGGAACGGCTCCACCGAACGGACCCTGGCCGTTTGGCATCGTAGTATGCGTTAGGGCGCCGCGCGCACCTTTGATCGTCATCGTGAAGGGAACGTTGCAGTCGAGGGCGACCTGGGTCTGGAATCCGAGGCTGCGGCGTTCGAGATTGCCGAAGTCCATGTCGGCCACGCTGCCCATGGCGCAATGTTCACGGATCGAGCCGTTTACCGCGACGTCGAGCGAGCGCACGTTCTGGATTTCATCCGCGCTTGCAGGCCTCGCAAACGCCGTTGCGACAAGCGCCATCAGCAGGAACCGCACTGACCCCTCCACCCCATAATGCTCGGGCTGCGTAAGCGCTGCCCCAGGCGACCACTCATTCATGGGAGAGCCCGTACGACTCATCCCCTCCAATGAAAAAAAGTTAGTACATCATTAAGTTGCGGCGGGTAGTCCCAAAATCGAGTTGTACTGAGATGGGGCAGGCACTGGGGATCTGGACATCCTCGAAAAGCCCAGGAGTCTTGCGGCGTAAGATAGTTAACGGCCCCTCTGTGGTGAATCGAGATTCAGCCCAATCGTCCTGAAACGAGACGGTGAAGTTAAGAATCTTAATAAGTTAGGGATTGAATCGCTAATTTTGGCAAATGTTCAACTCGCCGCGAGGACTCTCGACTTCTTGGCCGGTACATTGTAGATTCTCGAAGAAACCAAGGACCTGGCTGGGCTTTTACGAAAAGCATGGCGGCGATGGCCTGATTAACTATTCATCAACCAAGCACTGCGAGGGCTCGGTTATGCCCATTCGCACTCCAGTTGAGCCGCAGGATGCGTCTCCAGTTCGGGGCGCGCATCGCGTTCGGCTAAAGCTTGAGGTGTCCGGTTCGTTCGAGAACGGCAGCCAGACGAGCGCGCTCGTGCAAAATCTTTCGGCATCAGGCATCCTGATTGAAACCGGTGAGGCTCTGTCGCTCGATCAGAGGATCGAGGTCGACTTGCCCGAAGCGGGTCAGGTCGGTGCGACGGTCATCTGGACGAGCGGGACGCTTTCGGGTTGCCGCTTCGATCGGCCGCTTCCCAAAGCGGTCTTGAGTGCGGCGCAGTTGCGCAACCCATCACCGCTGGAATCGCATTCGTTTGATGCTTCCGATGACGCAAGCTCGCGCCAGTTGCTGGCAAATCGCCTGCTCGATTTGCGCCGTCGTCGCGGCTTGAGCCGGTCGGCTCTGGCAGAGCGTGCTGGCCTGAGTGCACCGAGCCTGTGGGCGTGGGAGACCGGGCGGGTCTCGCCTCGTCGCAAGAACCTGCTCGCGTTGGCTCGAGCCTTGGACGTCTCGGAGCGGGAGCTCCTCCCCGAAGGCGATGCAAACACGCTTTTCGGCCAGCAGGATCAGGCCGATCCAGCTAACGCCAAGAGGCTCGAAGACCTCATTCGCTCGACCAAGCGGCAGATTGCCACCGCCGCCGGGGTCGATGTCGAGCATGTGAAAATTACCATCGAGCTGTGAGCCCGGCGATTGATCGCCGGTTGACCCGCACCAAATCGTGGTGGCAAGCGGCGCGCGGTTGACGGGCGGGCTTCACCCCGCACCGTGAACCACCGACTTGGCTTGGGAGCTAATCCTCCAAAGCAGGTCTTGGCGCGTGTAGCTCAATGGTAGAACAGAAGCTTCCCAAGCTTCCAGCATCCGCGGAATTCCACCATTTTTGCTATAAAAACGCTACGAACTGCGCTCAATCTACCCATTCCTTGCGGCCTTTGCGCTCCTCGTCCGTAAGCTGCGGGTCGGGATCATCCGGGCTAAGCCGATCATCACCACATGCAAGCTCATGCGCGCCAAGCGGATGGATCGTCCTCTTGCGCCACCAAGGCCAAGCCCTGCGCGATCGATGTCAGCTCGCCGCCCGACGTGATTTGTTCGTTGCGGAAGCGGCTTGTGAATACCTGTCTGACAGCGGGTACCAACGACGTCCCGCCGGTGAGGAACACGCGATCGATATCGGTTTGGCCGACTCCGGCATCTGCGAGCGCCTCGTCCACTGCCTGGGCCATCCGGGCGACGTCGTTGGCTATCCAGCTCTCGAACTCGGCACGCGTCACTACCGCCTCGATTTCCAGGCCTGCACCTGAGAAGCTAAAGGTCGAGCAGTCCTCAACCGTCAACGCGCGTTTCAGCCGCGTCACCGCATCGTACAATGGGAAGCCGAGCTCGTTGTCTATCATCGCGATCATGCGGCCGATCGCTTCCGGCTCCAGCGCGCTACGGCGAAGCCGTTCGAGTTCGTCGAGCGTGCGTCGATTCCGCATTAACGCGAGCTTGGACCAGTCAGAGAAGTCGGCGAAATAGCCAGGCGGAATTTCAAGTTCTTTATCGAATGAGCGATAGCGCCCGCCTTTGCCAAGCATCGGCAGCACGAGCCGATCCATGATGCGCTGATCGAACCGATCGCCCGCGAGCCCCACGCCGGCGTGGCCGAGGGGAATGCACCGCTGCGGCGTACCAGGTTCCCGCACCTGAACCACCGAGAAGTCGCTCGTGCCGCCGCCGAAATCGGCGACCAAGAGCGTCGCTGGCTCCGTCAGGCACGCTGCGTAACTGAAGGCGGCCGCTAGCGGCTCGTAGACATAGTGGATTTCCCGCGCGAAGCCTTCGAACATTGCGTCGTAACGCTGCCGTGCAAGGCCCGGATCAGGGCTCGCGCCTGCATATTTTACCGGTCGCCCCACCACGATCCGGTCTAGCCCGTCCAGCAATCCTCCTGCGTGCGACGCCAGCTTATCGAGGAAGAGTCGGCCCAACTCCTCGAAGCGATACGGGCGCGTGAACACTGACGCTCGTTCGAATGACCGGCTAGCAGCGACTGATTTGAACGATTGCAAAAAGCGGCTGTCGCTCGGGAACTCGAGATATTCGTGGATCGCGGCCGGACCAGCCTCCACAGCCAAGCCACCTCGCACATCCTCATCGCGCCAGAAGCATAACGCCGACCGAAACACTTCAGCCGGCCCACCGGGGCCGTCGAGCGGGACAAGATGCGGCTCCTGACCGAATCCGCCGGGCAGAGCCGCGACAGAGTTGGTCGTTCCGAAATCCAGGCCAGCCAAGCCACGGGAAATGAGAGAGTTCATGTGATCATGTAAGCCTGCGTTGCACCTTGGGCGCGCCTACGTTCGTGTCCACGCGCAGACAAGCGGGGTGCTCAGACTCTTAAGGCTTCGGTGTCGTCCGGTTGTGGCGCCAATGGGTGGAAAGCGGACGTTTCAGTTCGCATCGTGCAGGTCGGAAAGCAGACGTCGCCTAAGTCAGTTCGCGCCCAAGTCGCTTCCGAACGGCCTGCCTAGCACATTCGCGTCCTTCTTCGGCCAAAGGCATCTGCCTTACTATCGGATCGACTATAATCCGAAGCTCAGCCTCTCGTTCGATGATTAAGTAGCCGCCAAGTCTGCAATCTCGCCGAATCTCGGAGAGTATCCGCTTCGTCTCCTCATCATTCATTGGTTGCAAAGCCCCGCCACAGGCACCGCACATAGAAGCGGGATCGCTTTCAGGCTCCAAGTGCCGCTATGCCGGAGGCCATAGATGGCATCTATGAGATCTATACCATAATGGCATCTGGCGTGATGGGCGCTCTCTAACGATGCTGAATTGGTTGCAGATATCATTCTCGTCCCTCTGCGTGCTGGACGAAACCACAGCGGGCAGGGCGAACATTGCGGGTGTTGGGTATGAATGGAACTCGCGTAGGTAAAAGGCTGATAGGCACCCAGGCGCCAGTCACTGTGGGGTGGGAAAACATACCCCGCGTAGAGGGCGGCCCGGTGAAGCAGTTCATCTTTACCTGGTTCCAGCCCACGATGCTCTTCGCGCTGCTCGCGTTCTGGTACTACGCGCCCAATTCGATCGCCAAGGCGTCAACCGCTATCATGATCGGCATCGGCTTCCGGGCGTTTCTGCTGGCACTGGAATGGGTCAACCCGCGCTTCGACAGCTGGCGCCTGACCTGGAAGGAACTGGCGACAGACCTGTTCTATGTCGGGCTCGGCTATACGATGCTCCGCCTGGTCGACGAGTACATCGGCGACGGCGCCATGGTCGAAGCCGTTCAGGGTTCTTTCGACTGGGACAAGTTCGCGTGGTTCATGGGCCTGCCACTTCTGCTGCAGGCCTTCCTGATCTCGTTCATCTTCGACTTCGGGCAGTACTGGATGCATCGCGGGATGCATAACTGGCATCCGCTGTGGCTGACCCATGCACCGCATCACTACATCACCCAGTTGAACATCAACAAAGGCGCGGTCGGCAATCCGGTAGAGCTGTTCCTGATCGGGCTCGGTATCGGCGGGTTCTTCGACTTCCTGCCGCGGGCCGCCCTGCTTGCCGGCACCCTCGGTCTGGCGGTCGGAACCTACCAGCACATCAACGTGCGCTTCAACTCGCCGCGCTGGTGGCGCTTCGTGTTCAACACCACCGAGCACCACAGCGTACATCACTCGCAGGACTTCGAAGCCAGCCGCAGCAACTATTCCGGCACCTGGATTATCATCGACCGGATGTTCGGCACCTGCGTCGACGGTGAGGCCGAACTGCTCGGGATGGAGGGCGGACGCCGGATGTCGATCCGCGAGACCATGGTCTATCCCTTCGCCGAGGGCTGGAAGACGTTCAAGGAACGATTTGGCAGGCAGGAGGCGGTGCCGGCCGAATAATGCAACGGCTCCGTTCGTACGATCACTCACCCCATTCATTTTGGCCATGCCTGGCCGCCACTAGCGGCGCCGGATTGAGCCTGGCTGTCCCGGGCCTCACCGAACAGTTCGCTCAAAAGGAGATCACGTGAACCTGCGCTTCACCGACTGGATCTGGCACGTAAAAGGCAGCCTGGCCCTCGCTCCCGGGCAATCGAGCGATGAAGCCTTTGACAGGCTCGACCCCCTGTTCCGTGAAACCGGCACCAGCCACCATCGGAACGGCGACACGCTGACGTTTCGCAAGAAGGACCAGGCGGCCCAGGACAAGATGTCCATTTTCACCGATGGCGTCCTGCAGATTGAGAGAGGCGTGAGCGGGCTGGTCCTGCGCTATCATCTGACCAGCCGGGCCCTGCTGCTCTGCTTTCTCGCGCCGCTGCTGTTCCTGGGCTTCGCTCAACTGACCATAGCCATCGGCATTCTCGACAAGCCGACAGCCCAAGAGTTGGCGGAAGAGAAGAAGAAGGAGGAGGAAGAAGAGAAGAAGATTGCGGCGCGGCCGCTGAATCCGATCGACAAGTTCCTTGGCGCGCCGGCACCCGAGAAGCCGAAGAAGGACAAGGATAAGGACAAGAAAAAGAAGGACGAAGAGGAAGATCACGGCCCTTCGCCAGTGCCCGCCTATGTCTTCGCCGGGATCTTCGCAGCTCTGTATGTCGGGGGACGCATCCTCGAAGACAGGCTGGTCAAGTCGCTGTTTAGAAAGCGCTTGCTGGGCTCATAACCTTACCCGAGCCGCCCCTTGTCTCCGTTTCAGGGGCGGCGCTCAGACGGGAACGAGGTCGGACCGGTAGCCCCAATCCGACCAATCGTCAGTTACCGGCATTCAGCCTTTCGATATAAGCGCGCCAGCCACCGAGATGGGTAATATCCTCCGCGCCAGTCAGGGCGCGGGGCTCGGCAACGAAGCCTTTGACGCTGGTGCCATCGGCCAGGGTCACCGTTCCGATTGCTAGCGGGGCCGGAACCTCCACGACGAAGCTCCCGAAGGCCGCGACGTCGAGTTCATAGACTTCGACCGCGATCGATGCGCCCTCGTAGCTGTGGACCAGGGCCGGCTTGGGCGGAACGCTGTCCGCCATCGCGTAGAGGCGATAAGTCGGCGCTGTTTCGAAGGCGCCGACGAAGGTCGCATCCCGCGAGGTCAGCTGCCAGTGCAGCGGCATATCCTTCAGGTGGGCGCCGACAACGGCCAACTTCACGGTTTCCATTCTTCCCTCCAAGTCGAGTGCGGGAGCGGCCGGCAGGTCAGCCGCCGCGAGATAGGTTTCTGCCACTGCAAGCAGGCCGCGGTCGCCGTCGGCGGGGCCGATGAGGGTGATGCCGAAACCGGTTCCGTTCGAACGGGTACCGGCTGGCACCGCGACCGCCGCCATATCCAGTAGGTTCACGAAATTGGTGTAGCGGCCGAGATTGCTGTTCAGCGCGACCGGCGACGCGAGCAGTTCCGCAACTCGATAAGTGGTGCCGGTGGTCGGGAAGGCGAGCAGGTCGACCGTGTCCCATAAGCCGTCAGCGTGGCGCTTCAGCTCGGCGAGGCGGTAGATGCCGTTCCAAAGTTCGACCGCACTTATGTCGCTGCCCGGCTGTACGACGCTGCGGACGGTCTCGTGGATCGCGTCGGGGTTGCTCGCCAGCAACCCAGCGATTGCGGCGGTACGCTCTGCGACCCAGGGTCCGCCGTAAAGAAGCTGAGCGGCCTCGAGCAACGGCTCGAGGTCGATCTCGACGATCTGTGCCGTCTCGGACAATCGGTCGAGGGCGCGGTCGTAGAGATATTCGGACTGGCTGTCGCCGAACCACACACGCTGGCTGTGGTAGGGCACGCCGATGCGCTCCGGCTGAACCGGCGCGTCAGCCAGGGGTTTCGAATAGGGATCGGCGGGGTCGAAGCTGGCCACGACCTTATCGACCAAACGCGCATCCGCCACCGTGTCCGTGAAGACCGTAATGCAGTCGAGCGTGCGGCACGCAGGGACGAGACCGCGCGTGCTCCAGCGGCCCTTGCTGGGCTTGAAGCCTACCAGGTGATTGAAGGCGGCGGGGACGCGGCCGGAACCCGCAGTGTCGGTGCCTAGCGCGAAAGGCACGAGTCCGGCCGCAACAGCGACCGACGACCCCGAGCTGGAACCGCCGCTTACATAGGCCAGGTTGTAGGCGTTGCGCGGGATGCCATAAGGACTGCGCGTGCCGACAAGCCCGGTCGCGAACTGGTCGAGATTGGTCTTGCCGACGCAGATCGCCCCCGCCGCTTCCAGCCGTTCGACGACGCCCGCCGATCCCGAGGGCCGGTAGGCGAACGCGGGACAGGCCGCGGTCGTCTCGAAACCGGCGACGTCGATGTTGTCCTTCACCGCATAGGGGACTCCGGCAAGCGGAAGCGTCTCGCCGGCCGCGAGGCGTGCATCCACCGCGCGGGCGGCGGCCAGGAAGTCCTCAGGCTCAATCCGGCTGATCCAGATCTGCGGCTGGACGGCGTCATAGGCGGCGAGGCGGGCCAGGGTATTCTCAGCCACTTCGACTGCGCTCGATGTCCCGCTACTGACAGCGTTAGCGATGGCCGCCACGCCGCATCGGTCCAGCGCGGTCATCAATGCGGCCTCAGCGCGAGCATCGGCGTACCGGGTTGCAATGACTGCCGCTCCTGCATGTAAAGCGCCGCAATCGTGCCGCTACCGGGGCTTTCCAGCGGGCATTCCATCTTCATGGATTCGATCACCGCGATGATGTCACCTGTTTCGACCGTATCGCCGGCAGCCACCATCAGCTTCCAGACGCTTCCCCCGAACGGCGCTTCGATCACGTCTGCTCCTTCCGGTACTTCAATGGCAGCCGTCTCGACGCCCGCGGCGGCGCCACCGTCCGCGAGGTCGGTAACCCGGTCGAATTCGCCGGACCGCTGCCACTCGGCGCGCTCCTCGTCGAAGGCCGCCTGGCGTTGAGCCTCGAAAGCAGCGATCGACCCGGCATTCTGCGCGAGGAATGCCCGGTAATCCGCAAGGCGAAATTCGGACTCCTCAACTTCGATCGAGCGGCGGCCATTGGGAAAGTCTCGGCGCCACTCGACGAGCTCTTCTGCGTTGACCTTGAAGAAGCGGATCTGGTCGAAGAAACGCAACAGCCAGGGTTTGCCATCGACGAAGGCATCCGTCTGCCGATGCGTGTTCCACACCTGAATGGTCCGCCCGAACAGCTGATAGCCGCCCGGACCTTCCATTCCGTAGATGCACATATACGCGCCCCCGATGCCCACGACATTGGGCGGGGTCCAGGTCCGTGCGGGGTTGTACTTGGTGGTGACCAGCCGGTGCCGTGGATCGACCGGTGTCGCTACCGGCGCTCCGAGATAGACGTCGCCCAATCCAAGCACGAGATAGCTCGCGTCGAAGATCAGGCTCTCGACCGCATCGGCATCGGGCAAGCCGTTTACACGGCGGATGAACTCGATGTTGTCGGGACACCACGGCGCGTCATCACGGACGGCGCCCATGTACTTCTCAATGGTCTCGATCGTTGCCGGATCGCGCCAGCTTAGGGGAAGGTGGACGATGCGCGAGGGGGCCGAGAAATCCTCAAGATCGCCGAGCGCTTCCTCAGCTGTCATCAGGACGGCGAGGGCGCCGCGCTGGTCGAGCACATCGCCATCGAAATGCAGTTGGAGCGAACGGATGCCCGGCACGATGTCGATGACGCCGGGCAAGGCCAGCTCCTCGAGCTCGGTCATCAGCGCGTGAACGCGGATGCGAAGTTCGATGTCGAGCACGATCGGCCCATATTCGACCAGGATGTTGCGGTCGCCCTGCTGCCGGTAGACCGTGCGCGGACGCAAGCCCTGTGCCGGGGTGCTGGCGAGGATGGGCGAAAGGGTCGCGATGTCGTGCGCCGGCGCTTCCGTTGCGAGAAGCTCAAGCGGAGCCTGGTTCGCCGCGGCGGCGTCTTCCGCAGTGACCGGAACGAACCGCAGGCGATCGTCCGGGGAGAGTTGCCCGATCTTCCAGCGATCAGCCGCGATCACCGTAAACGGACAGACGAACCCGCCAAGGGACGGGCCGTCAGGGCCCAGGATGATCGGCATGTCCCCGGTGAAATCCACGGCGCCGATGGCGTAGGGATTGTCATGAATATTGGAGGGGTGGAGGCCTGCCTCGCCGCCATCCTTTCGGGCCCATTCCGGCTTGGGCCCGACCAGGCGAACGCCGGTGCGGTTGCTGTTGTAGTGAACCTGCCATTCGGCGGCGAGGAAGGCGCGAATGTCGTCGTCGGTGAAGAAGTCCGGTGCGCCGTGCGGACCGTAGAGAACGCGCAGCGTCCAGGTCTCGCCGAAGTTCGGTGCGGGGCTGGGCAGAGCCGGCGTCGCAACTTCCGCCGTCCCGAGATGGACCGTGTCGCCGGCCAGCAGTCGCCTTGCCGCATGCCCGCCGAACTGACCGAGCGCGAAGGTGCTGCGGCTATCGAGGTAGGGCGCGATATCGAGCCCGCCGGCGAACAGGATATAGCCGCGCATACCGCCGCCTGAGGCCCTGCCCAGGGCAAGCGTCTGGCCGGCCGCAATGTCCAAGGCGGTGCCGCGTTCGACGGGCTTGTCGTCCAGCGTGGCGCCGAAATCGGCACCGATGACGCAAACGCGTGCGGGTGCGTTGAAGACCAGGGTCGGACCGCTGGCGGTAACCTCCAGCCCGGCCGTGCCCTCGGGATTGCCGAGCACTCGGTTGCCGATGCGGAAAGAGCGATCATCCATCGGGCCCGACGGCGGGACACCAATCGCCCACAGGCCTTGCCGGCCGGGCCAATCCTGCACGGTGGTCGCGGTGCCGCCGCTGACCACGCGGAAGCTGCGCGGATTGTAGGTGACCGTCTCGAGCAGTTTGGTCGAGACTTCCCCGCTGGCGAACTTCCCGTTCCTCACGACATCACGCAGCCAGCGTAAATTCGTTTCGATGCCGTCGACCCGGCTTTCATCGAGCGCGTCCTGCATCGCCGCAATTGCCGCCTCACGCGTCGCGGCGTGAACGATCAATTTGGCGAGCATCGGGTCGTACCAGGCGCTGACCTCGCTGCCGGCCATGCACCAGGTTTCGGCGCGGATGTCCTGCGGAAAGCTGACGGCCGTCAGTGTGCCGCTGGTGGGGCGATAGTCGAGCGCGGGATCCTCGGCATAGAGGCGCACTTGCATCGAATGGCCCTGAGGCACGGGCGGTTCGCGGTCGAGGAACGAGAAATCGCCGGCGGCCCCGCGGATCATCCATTCGACCAGATCGATCCCCATCACCTCTTCGGTGACGCCGTGCTCGACCTGGAGTCGGGTGTTCATTTCAAGGAAGAAGAACTCCTGCCGGTCAGCATCGAACAGGAACTCGACCGTACCGGCGGAGCGATAATTTGCCGCTTCGCCGAGCCGGACGGCGGCGGTGATGAGTTCGGCGCGCTTGGCTGCGGACAAGAGCGGGGCGGGCGCCTCTTCCACCACCTTCTGGTTCCGGCGCTGCAGTGAACAGTCGCGTTCGCCCAGCGGCATGATCCGGCCTTCGCCATCACCGAAGATCTGGACCTCGATGTGACGCGCGCGGCCGATATAGCGTTCGAGGAAGACACCGGCATCGCCGAAATTCCCCTCGCCCAGCCGAGCGACGCCCGCGAAACCCTGGCGCACAGAGGCCTCGTCCTCGCAGATGCGCATGCCGATGCCGCCGCCGCCGGCGGTCGCCTTGAGGATCACCGGGAAGCCGATTTCCCGCGCAGCACGGGCGGCTTCTTCCTCGTCCGTCAGCAGGCCGGTCCCGGGCGCCAGCGGCACACCATGCTCGGCCGCTAGCGCCCGAGCGCTGTGTTTCAATCCGAAGGTGCGGATGTTCTCCGGCGTCGGGCCGATGAACACGATCCCGGCGGCAGCGCAGGCATCGGCGAACTCGGTGTTCTCCGCCAGGAAACCGTAGCCCGGATGGATCGCGCCCGCGCCGGTATCCTTCGCGGCCTGCAGGATTGCCGCGATATTGAGATAGCTTTCCGCTGCCGGGGCGGGGCCGATGCACACCGCCACATCCGCTTGCGAGACGTGGAGCGAGCCGGCGTCCGCCTCGGAGTAGACCGCGACCGAGCGTAGACCCATGCGGCGCACGGTGCGGATGATCCGGGTGGCGATCGCCCCCCGGTTTGCAACCAGGACTGTATCGAAGCTCATGCGGTGACGATCATCCGAACGGGAGTGGGATTGAAGGCATTGCACGGGTTGTTGATCTGCGGGCAGTTGGACACGACCACGATGACGTCCATGTCTGCCCGTAGATCGACCGTCAGGCCGGGTGCGGAAATGCCATCGACGATGCCCAGCGCACCGTCCTCTTCCACTGGCACGTTCATGAAGAAGTTGATGTTCGAAACCATGTCGCGCTTGCCGCGACCCTCGCTGAGGTTGGCTTCGAGAAAATTCTCGACGCAGGCGTGCTGCGACTTGGTGTGATGGCCGTAGCGCAGCGTATTGGACTCACACGAACACGCCCCGCCGATCGTGTCGTGATATTCGACCGAGGTGCCGACGATGGTCATCATCGCGCTTCCTTCGTTGGAGCGCAGCACCGTGCCGGAGCGCAGGAACAGGTTCCCCTGCGCCGAGACGGTATCTTGCGCGCTGTAGCGCTCGGCATCGTCGGCAGCGGCATAGAGCAGGAAGTCGACCGCTTGGTTGCCCTCGAGGTCGACGATGCGCAGCGTCTGGCCAGCGGCGACATGGTGCAGCCAGGGCGCTCTTGCCGGGACGATCTCGTCATGGACGACAGTGCCGGCAAGGCCTGAGAGGCCCGGATCGGTGGTCATTTTGGCCTTGGCGTCCTTTCTAGCGACGGAAATAGTCTTCGACGTTCAGGAAGGCCCGCAAACCTTCCGGCGTGGCCGAGCGAATGGGGTCGGTCTCAGGGGTGACCGGGCCTCGCCAGGCCGAGACCCGCAGCGGCGTTACGGACCATTGCGCGCGCGGATCGAGCACGTGCGGGCAGTTGGCGATCACGACGATCACGTCCATCTCGGCCCGCAGGACCATGCTCCGCCCAGCCTCATAGGGGCCGACAAGCGGAGTGATGGTCCCGTCCGCCTCAATCCGCGTGCCCTTGAACAGGTTTACGCAGGGGTGGACGTCCCGCCGCTGCAGCCCATGCTTGGCCGAACCCAGCACGAGGCGATCGCGCCCATTGGGAAAGGCGCCACTGTTGCGGCCTTCGCCATATTTCGCCTGGTTGGTGGCGGCGTTGGAGGTGCCGCAGAAGGCGTCATGAGTTCCCGCCTCGTCCGCGAGGATGCTCATCAGCACGCGCCCCATGTCCGACAGCAGCAGCTTACCGGCGCCGAGGTAGGCGTTCCATTGCACCTTTACCGTGTCGGCGACATTGAGCCGCTCGCTCGGCATCTCGGCGTTGTAGATCAGCACCGACGCACAGGCGTCGCCTTCGAGATCGATCAGGCGCAGGCGCGAACCGCGGGCCAGCCTGCGGGTTGCATAGCCGCCGGCGGCGATTGTTTCCTCCCACAGTAGGTCTTCGGCAGGAACGTCAGCCGGAAGGTCTCCGGCGACGGGCGGCACTTGCGGCATCGCTTCCACGACCGTGCCAGCCATGGCGCGAGCATGGTCGCGTGCCGCCATTGGATCGGCAAGCGCGCCCATCACGCGATGGTTTCCTTTTTTGCGGGGCCTTCGCCCACCAATTCGTGCAGCGGCGGGAGCAGGGCCGTGGTGGTGACGAGCTGCAACTGATGCACGCCGCGGATGCTGCGCAAGGCATCGCACAGCTCCTTGAGGCGAATGGCCGGGCCCTGGACCAACAGCACTTCGAGAGACTGGTCGTCCTCCAGGAACACGTGCTGGGAGGAGATCACCTCCTTCAGGTATTCGACCTGAGTCTCGGCAAGCTGCTGGCGCACCCGCCCGCGATTGCCGCGATAAACCAGCGTGACAGTACCGGCGAGCATGTCTTCGGGGCGGGTCAGCGCCTCATGTTCGGCCAGCGCGTGGCGGATCAGTTCGGCGATCAGCTGGGAGCGCGACGGAAGGCCGCGTTCCTCGACCATCACATCCAATTGACGGAAGAGTTCTGCCGGAAGGCTCATGCTGAGCCGGGCGAGACTGGTGGGATCGGGGGTCATCCTATTGTACTCTCAAATATTATCAAAACTGTCAATCGTAATACCGCTTTCCGCGGGAGCGGAGACGGCTGGGCGCTTGTTGAGCGGCAAATCATAGACCACCGTCGCGCCGAACCGATTAGGGGCGTGGGGGTCGTGACGGCGCTTATCCAAGGCCAGCACCCGGGTCCCGAGCGTGAACGCTTCCTTGATGTCGTGCGTGACCATGATCACGGTCAGGGAATAGTCGCTCCACAGCCGAGTAATCAGCGCGTGCATGTCAGCTTTGATGCCCGGATCGAGGGCGCCGAAAGGCTCGTCGAGCAGCAGGATCCGCGGTCGTTTTATCAAGGCCTGCGCGATCGCGAGCCTTTGCTGCATACCGCCCGACATCTCCGCCGGATAGAGATGCAGGCTGTCGCCCAGGCCGACCGCCGTGAGCATTTCTTCGGCCTCGGCCAGGGCGGTGCGACGCCGTCCGCCAAACAGCCGGGCCGTCAACGGGGCCTGCGCACATTCCAGGCCGAAGAGCGTGTTGCGCAGGACCGACAGGTGCGGGAACACCGAATAGCGTTGGAACACGACGCCGCGATCGGGGCCGCATTCTGGTGCCAGCGGTTTGTCATCGAGCAGGATCGAACCCCGCGACGGTGCCTCTTGCCCCAGCACGACGCGCAGCAGGCTGCTCTTTCCGGCGCCCGATGGACCGACGATCGAGACGAAGGAACCGGCCTCGATATCGAGGTTCAGACGTTCCAGGACGACCTTATCGCCATACTCGACCCAGACGTTGCGGAGGCTTAGCAGGGCGCTCAATGGCTGGCTCCGTGTGCCCAACGAAACATCCGCCGGCTCGACCACACCAGCAGGAAATCGATCACTACGGCTAGCAGCGCGATCCACGCCACATAGGGCAGGATGATGTCCATCGAGAGATAGCGGCGGACGAGGAAGATTCGATAACCAAGGCCGATGTCGGAGGCGATCGCCTCTGCCGAGATCAGGAATACCCAGGCCGGGCCGAGTGACAGGCGCACCGCCTGGATCTGGCGTGGCATTGCCTGCGGCAGCGCCACGCGCAGCATTAGTTGCCAACTGCTGGCTCCCAGTGTTTGCGCTTTGATGATTTGCTCCTTCGGCAACGCGGCGACGTGCGCGGCAAGGTCCCGGATCATGAAGGGCGCGATACCGATGACGATCAGCGCCACTTTCGCCGTCTCGCCGAGACCGAAGGCGATGAACAAGATCGGCAGCAGCGCGATCGGCGGTATGACCGCGATCCCCGTCACCAGCGGACTGAAGGTGGCTCGTACCGGCGGAAGAACGCCAAGCACGAGACCCACCAGCAGCGCCGAAAGTGTCGATATACCGAGGCCGATGCCGAGCCGCTGAAGACTGGCGAAGGTGTCCGCCCAGAACAGCAACTGTCCGGAAAGCTGGTCGGGCTGGAACAGCAGCGCCGACATCGCTTCGGCCATCGCCCCCGGCATCGGCAGGATCTTGTCGTTGGGATTGTCCGCGTGGCGGCTGGCAGCTGCCACGAGATAGAGCAGCACCAGGAGCGCGATCGGAAGTGCGCCCAGAAGGATGCTGTTCCCTCGTCCAATCCGACGGTTCACCCAGCGCATAAGACCCCGTTTCTGCTGAAGACCGTGCGCTCAGAGCTTACCATCGGCAGCCATTTGCATGAACGTCGGGTCGAAGCGCAGGGTGATGTTCTGCGTGTCGCCCAGCGTCTTGTTGCCCGGGAAAGACATGCCGACGGCGTCAGCCGACTTCGCCCCCTGACCGAACAAGCCCTTGGAGAAGCTGAAGTCGCGCACCCGGGTCATCGTGGTGATGAGAGCGGGAGATGAAATGGCCTCCAACGCGGCTTTTGGATCGGCGTAGAGGAAGGTCGTGGCCAGTTGGCTTTCGAACTCTTCAGGCGTCGTGCCTGCCAGCTTCGCCATCGCCGCGCGTGCCGCTTTGCCTTCGGCATCCTGCCGGTGCATCAGCGCCATCGTCTCGTACCAGATTCCGGCCAGGGCCTTGCCCAGGTTGGGGTTGGCCTTCAGCGTGGCGGTATCGACCACCAGCAGGTCGAGGATCTCGCCCGGGATGTCGGCTGAGCTGAACACCTGTTTCGTACCGGGCGTGGCCCGCATGGTCGAAAGCTGCGGGTTCCACGCGACTGCCGCTGTCACTTCCGGAGCCGTGAAAGCGCCGACAATGTCCGCGTCGGAAGTGTTCACCGTCTTGACGTCGGTGAGTGCCATCCCGGCGGATTCGAGCCCGCGTGCGAGCAGGTAATGGGAGACGGAAAGCTCAACGAGGTAGACCTGACGGCCCTTGATAGCGCTGACGTTGTCGGCGCCTTTTAGCAGGATGCCGTCATTGCCGTTCGAGTAGTCGCCAACGATGATCGCGCTGGTGTCCTTGCCGCCGGCGGCGGGAATGGTCAGGGCATCCATATTGGCGACAGTCACGCCATCCAGCTTGCCGGCTGTGTACTGGTTCACCGACTCAACGTAGTCGTTCACCTGCACGAACTTGATATCGACGCCGTATTTGTCGGCCCATTTCTTGACGATGCCGGCCTGCTGGGCAAATGGCCAGGGCATCCAGCCGGCATAGATCGACCAGCCGATGTTGAACTCCGTCTTCGGCTCCGCAGGCGCATCCGCCGAAGGCGAGCACGACGCCACCAGCAGGGCGCAAGCTATCAGTGCAATTCTTCCGGCGCTGCGGATCCCGTTGAGCATGATTCGTCTCCTTTCGCACCTGCAGCATTGCCGCAAAGCGAGGCGTTGTCCATCCGCTAATTATTACTGTTGATATAAAATGTAATATCCATATGATGATTGTCTCGCGGGCCGGATTACGTTCGATCGGCAAGCCGCGGCGTCTGGGAGGGCGTGCATCGAAGGCTATCGTTCAAGGGCCGCGTCCGCGGCCGTTTTCGAAAGAATTCGATGCCTCAAAGCCCGACCTACAACCCGGTCCTGTCAGGCAATCCGCAGTCTGCGACGGCGCGCTCATACCCCAACGGAAACCCCACGCTCGGGTACAATCCGGCCGGGGCGCGCAACACCGACAGCGCCGTTCCGCTGCACCGTAAGGAAGCGGTTATCCACGACTATGCCAGCGACGGACCGGCACCAGGCAATTTGGCCTTCCGCTGGACTTATGGGTCGAATGTCGCTGCGAAAAATCGCGATCCGCGCGTGCAGGTGGTGCAATATAACGAGGACACCTTCGTGCTGCGGCAGAACGTCTGCGTGCATTGGGAGGCGCCGTTCACCTACCTGCTGTTCGGCAATAAGGGCGCGCTGTTGATCGACAGCGGCGCGACCGCAAGCGCCGAACATTATCCGCTCCGCAACACGGTGGATGCGATCATCACGCGTTGGGCGCAGGCGCGCCGGCGCAGCACAGTTCCGCTTACGGTGGCGCTGACGTCAGGCGAGGACGTCGCACAAAACCAGGGGCTGGTGCAGTTTGCCGGACGTCCGGACACCACGATCGTCCCCAAGCCGCTCGGGGCGATGAAGGGCTTTTACGGCTTTGCTGGCAACTGGCCCACAGGCTTGGGCCGGATCGATCTCGGTGACCGTGTGATCGAGGTGATCCCCACACCGGGCACGCACAAGGACGGGGTGAGCTTCTACGATCCCTATTGCGACTTCCTGTTCACCGGCGACCTGCTGTTCCCTGGCAAGATCAACATTAGCCATGACGGCGATTTCGTTGCCTCGCTCGAACGGTTGAAGGCCTTCGCCTCGAACAAGCCGGTCAAATGGCTCCTCGGCGGCCACATCGAGATGATGTTCGTGCCCGGGAAGTACTACGCCCGGTTCGCGACTTATAAGCCCTACGAACGCGTCCTCGAGATGGAGCCGAGCCTGATCGACGAGGCCCTCCGATATGGCCGCGAAGTGCAGGGCAAGGACATGATGCTCATCCGGCCCGATTTCGCGCTGTTCAACGGGGTCAGCCCCGACGCGCGGACGCAAGTCTGGCCCGAGGGCGTGCCCAACATCAATGCACCACGCCCCTTCTGACGCCCCCTCTGGACCCGAAGAGAGCTTCCATGGATCGCCGCACATTCCTCGCCTATAACGCCGCGGTGGCCGTGCCGCTGTCCGGCGCAGGACTTGCTTCGTTTGCCAGCGCTACATCGGCCGCCACTGGCGGGATGCCGATCGACTTCAAGAGTAACCTCCCCGCCGTGGGCAGCTTTCCCAAGAAGTGGATTTGCGGCTCGCCCTCCTGCATGGACAACATCGATCCGCCGGTGCAGGTCCATTGGTACAATCCGCACACGGCAATCCTGCGGCAGAACAAGGCCTATAGCTACGAGGCGCCCTTCGCCCCGCTCTATTTCGGCAACGACCGGGTGTTGTTGCTCGACGAGGGCTTCGTGCAGCTTCGCAGCGATTGGGACCTGCGCGGTGTCGTGGATCAGTGCATCGACGAATGGTGCCGCCGCAACGGCCGCGATCCCGCCAGCCTCGAATTGCTGGTAGCCTTCAGCCACCTGCACGCGGACCACTATGCCGCGGTCAACCAGTTCGCCGACCGCCCGAACACCCGGTACATGGGCCTGACCCATGACGAGATGGTCGGCTTTTGGGGGATGACCAATTTTCCCGAGGAACGCGTGACGCTCGATCTCGGCGGGCGCGAGATCTTGATCTGGGGTTCGCCCGGTCACGTCGTGTCGGAATTCGCCTACTACGATAGCTACACCCAGATCCTCTACACCGGCGACATGTTCTACCGGGGCCGCTGCTACATCAGCTTCTGGGAACCATGGTTCGACAGCATGAAGCGCCTGATCGACTTCTGCGACACCCACGCGGTGACGCATGTGATGGGCTGCCACGTGGAGATCAGCAACGCCGGCGAGGACTATGCCTATGGCTTGACCTGGCAGCCGGACGAGGCGCCGGTCGAGATGACGGTGCAACAGCTGCGGGAGGCGTTCGAGTACGCCAAGACGATCACCGAGCCCGGCATCTATTTCACCGGCACGGTTTTCCTCTGCAACCAGACGCGGGGCACGACGACAATCGACACCAATCCCTATCGTTACAGCTGAGCCGCGAAGGGTCCAGGACAGGAGCATGCGCATGAAGAAATCGGTTGGTCTGGCACTGGCTTCGGCCGCACTCGGCCTTTCGGCCCCTGGTCACGCTTCGGAGCTGACCGAACAGGAATTCAATGTGCCGGGCTTCGCCGACTTCCTGGCGATCGACGGAACCACGGTGTGGACTACCAATGACGGACGGGTCGAACAGTGGTCGACCGAAGGCAAAGTGGCGTCCACAGCTGTGCCGAGGCCCTGCGGCGCCATGTCGGTGGCGTTCGGTTCGCTGTGGGTGGCCAATTGCAAGGACGGCAATCTCTACCGGATCGACGTGAAGACGGCTGCGGTGCAGGCGATCATCCCGACCGGGATCGCCAATCCCAAGGGCGAGACCAACGTCGTGGTCGGCGCTGGTTCGATCTGGGTGCCCAGCGACGCGGCGGGCAAGATCGCCCGGGTGGACCCGGCCTCCAACACCGTGATCGCTACGGTCGCCGTTGATCCTGGCACCTTCTTTCTGGCCTTCGGGCTCGACGCGCTCTGGGCCGTCAGCAGCGATGCGCGATCGCTCCAGAAAGTCGATCCAATGACAAATGCGGTGGCGGGCAGGGTCGCGCTCGGCGCACAGCCCGGCTTCCTCGCCGCGGGCGAAGGGGCGGTGTGGGTACAAGAGCAAGGTGACGGCACCGTCGCGAAGATCGATCCCGCCAAGCTTGAAGTGTCCGGCCGCACCAAGGTCGGGAAAACCTTGATGTATGGCGACATCGACGTTGGGGGCGGAGCAGTGTGGCTGCGCACGACCGAGGATCAGACTTTTGCCGTGATCGATCCGCAATCGATGGAAATCCTCGCCCGCGCGGGCAAGCCAGCCGGCAGTGGCGCGCTGCGTTATACGCCCTCCGGCATTTGGACCACGGCGCATGATCACCAGACCCTGTCATGGTGGACCGGGAGTCCAAAGAGCGGGGATTGAACGGGCTGGGGTTGGTCCGGGTACGAATCAACGGGAAGGGTGCGCTGAAGCTGTTGCAGGAGCGTCACCCTGACCGATCCGATCCGAGAAAAATCGGACGATTTCAGGTGATACAAGTTTTTAGGAAAATATCGGAAGTTCAGTGTTTTAAATTCCTGAGGCCCAGAAAAAATCGCTCATAATTAATACGCTTGACGCATTAGGTAATATCTATACCGTGTCCATGTCGCCTGAAGAGCGGCCTCAAGGCTCGGGGAGAGGATCTGCAACATTAGGCCGGTTAGCCGGCTTGATATGGAGATTCTAATGGACCAGCCGCCCGCCAGCATCGCTTCTATCGACGGCATCCAGGCAAGGTGCGGCAGCCCGGCGCCCGCGCCAAGCTGACTTAATCGGACATCAGGAGGAGCACGGGATCGCAAACCTCGACGGAATGAATAAGTCGAGCAGCAAGCGGGCCAGCCGATAAACCGAAAAACGGCGACGGCGGCAGCGCAAGATCCTCAAATCAAAGGCTAAACCGGTTCTGGCGTGAGTCAGGGCGCGGGGAAGCTCTGCCCAAAAAGAAGATGGGGGTTACACATGACATATTGCGCGAAACTAAGGCGGGGGCTCCTCTCAGCGACCATGTTCACCGGCGCGGCATTGGCAACGCCGGCGTTGGCCCAGGATGCCAATAGTGCGGAACCGAGCACGGAGTTGCCCGCCGTCACCGCCGCCGATTATGGCGACGCGATCATCGTCACCGGCACGCGCCGCGCCACCACGATCATGGACACGCCGATCAATATCTCGGCGATGAGTGCCGAGGCCATCAACCAACAACGGATCGACGACGTGCGCGATCTGGCGGCTTTCACCCCGGGCATGACCATTGCCGATACGGGCCCGCGTTCGACCGGTACGATCGTCCTGCGCGGCTTGCGCGCGTCGGACACCGACTCCTTCGGCTCCGATTCCGACACTGCCCTGGGCGTCTATCTCGGTGAGGTACCGCTCTATTTCGACTTCAAGCTGCTCGACCTCGAACGTGTCGAAACGCTCCTCGGACCGCAGGGCACGCTTTACGGCCTAGGCACACTTGCCGGCGCGATCCGCTACATCCCTGAGCGGCCAGATGTAACCAACATCGAGGGGGAAGCTCACGCCCGCGTCCATGCCAAGGATCACTCCGACAGCCTGGGATACCAGGTTGATGGTGTCATCAACCTCCCGATCGTCACCGATCACATCGCCTTTCGTTCGGCCACCGGTTACTACTTTGATCCTGGCTTCATTGACTACACGCTACTCCTGCAGAACCCGGGAGTGTCCTTGCCGCAGCCCGACGGACCCGACAGCATCTCCGATGCCGGATATGCCGCGAACCTTTATCGGCAGGAGGATCTCAACTTCGAGCGGACCTTCACCACGCGTAACCAGTTGCTGATTCAGACCACCGAAGACCTCAAAGCCATCTTCACTTACGCGTTCCAGAAAACCAATACCGACGGCACTCAGTCCAACAGTGCCGGCGTGCTCGGAACTGGCAAGTACGAATATGGAGCCCGCTACATCGAGCCGGTGTCGCGCCGCGCGCACCTTGCCTCGATGGAAATCAACGCAAACATCGCCGACATCGTCGATCTCGTCTCGACTACGGCCTACACCAATGTCCGCACCCAGGCGCGGGGCGACGTCACTGATCTCCTGCTCGACCTCGATTACGACTACGAACTCTTCCCGGCCTTCTCGGGCTGGAACGAGAGCGAAGCGGAGCGGGAGCAGGTCAACCAGGAAGTCCGTTTTGTGTCTCGTCACGGCGGTCCGTTCCGCTGGGTGCTCGGCGGTTTCTACAACGAGCAGAAGCTGCAGCGCGACTATGCCGAGCATGTGCCTAACCACCCGTGGGTCGAGTTCGGGACCTCGCCCAACCCTGACGAACTCGAATACGTCTCCTACACGACCTCGAAAGTGACCGAGAAGGCGATCTTCGGCGAGGGCTCCTATCAGATCACTCCCGAGTGGCAGTTCACGGCAGGTGCGCGCTATTTCAAGTATACCTCGGAGATCGCGGGCGCTGCCACGCTGCCGTTGCTTGGCCAGCCGCTCAGTCCTTACGACCTGCCGGTAAACGGCGGCAAGGACACGCAAGACGGGTGGGTGTGGAAGTTCAACACTTCCTACAACTTCAACCGGGATATCATGGTCTATGCGACCTACAGCAAGGGCTATCGCATCGGCGGCCCGAACACGGTCGCACCTTGCCAGAACCCGCTGCCCCCTGGGCAGAACATCTGCGCCCTGCCGGACGAACTCCAGTTTGGCCCCGACACGACGAAGAACATCGAACTCGGCATCCGCACGCAGCTGTTCGACGACATGCTGAGCTTCAACTTCAACATCTTCAAGATCGATTGGCAGGGGATTCAGGTCGCCTCCGCCACCGTTAACGGTGCAGCCGGGATCACAGTGAACGGCAGCGCAGCCAGGTCGAAGGGCTTCGAGACGTCGTTCCAGCTAAGTCCAATCCCCGAGCTGGAGATTCAAGGCACCTATTCGTACACGGATGCCTATCTGACCGAAGACGTGGCGGGCATTCTCACCATTCGTGAGACACCGGGCGACTACTCGAACCGTTTCGTCCAGCTCGATGCCTTGGCCGGCGATCGCTTGCCGGGTTCGGCGAAGAATTCGGGAAGCCTCGGCGTTACCTACACAACGTCGATGTGGGCCGGGGATGTGAGCGCCAACTGGACCGCAACCTATCGTGGAAGCGTCGTGACGCGTTTGGGCTGGGATCGGGCCTATGGCGACAAGCTGCCCGGCTATGTCCTGAACCGCGCGTCATTGACCTATGACACTGACGACTACAGCTTCTCGCTGTTCGTGAATAACATCTTCGACAAATATGCGATCTCGACCGTCGACAACGATCGGTCGCGGATTGGCGTCAATGACGGTGTCGCCGTGCGCTTCTACCGACAGACAGTGATTAGTCCGCGTACGTTTGGCCTTGAGGGTCGCTACAAGTTCTAACCTGCAGAGGGAGCGGGGCGCTTGCCGGTAACGGTGGCCGCCCCGCTTCCCTAGCGCCCAACCAAGAGCGCTAGTCTATCGTAAATCCCTGGGCCTCGAGCCAGTTCGCGACTGGGCGCAAGGCCGCTTCATGCGTGCGCCATTTCCCTATGGCATCGGCGTTAAGGGGGCGCCGAACTTGCGCCGCGCTGGGCGTCGCTACTGCAGCGCCATTTTCGTGGAATGACAGGCAAGTCTCATCCCAATCGAGACCGCAATGCTCGAGCAACTCTCGAGTTTGGCCCTGCTGGTCGGCCACCAGAGCTTCGTACGACAACTGCAGCACCCGCCCAGGAAACAGACGCTCCCATAACCGCATCAGCGCGTCGAAGCGCGCGTAATAGCAAGCCGTATCCATCAGGTCGTAGGAATAGGCGTAATAGGCGGACTGGCTGGCGAAGAGGTTCTTGTAGTTGCTCCACACCGTATCCATCGGATTGCGGCGCAGGCAGACGATCCGGGCATTGGGCAACGCGCGCGCGATGTGGCCGATATAGAGGAAGTTCGCTGGTAGCTTGTCGGTAAACCGCGAGGTGCCCGCGGGCCGATGATGGGCGGCGCGCGCGAGATAGGCATCGCCAATGGCGGCCGGATCAAGGGTTCCGCTCGCCGCGATCGTGGCGGGATCGATCACCGCGCGCGACTGGGTGCCCGCGAGCTGCTTGACCGCCAGGGGCATGGCCTGGAGCTCCCCTGCCGAACCGACATCGCGGTGCGACGAGAGGATACGGTCGACCAATGTGGTGCCGGTTCGCGGCATGCCGACCACGAAGATCGGCGCCGGGTCCGGGTTGCCCGGTACGGCGGCAAGAGCGTTCCTGTCGCCGGCGAACAGCGTTTCGATCGCGTCGAAAATCGCGGCGTCCAGCGCGAAGCTGTAGCCGATCGTGCGCTTGTGCGCGACATTGGCAGTCCAGAGTTGTTCGAAAGCGCCGGGATCCCCAAGATCCTCCAGTTCCTTGGCCAGGGCATAGCGAAGGCGCAACGCATCTTCTGGCTTGTCCGCCGCAGTCACTGCGGCTTGCAGTCGGGGAACGTGATTGGCCTGGGAAGTCTGGCGGGAGAGAATGGCGAGCGCATAATGCGCGCGAGCATTGCCCGGGTCCTTCGCCAGGATTGTCTCATAGTGCGTGCGGGCTTCGTCCACCCGGCCGGTGAAGCCGTTGGCTGCCGCCAAGTTGTAGCGATACTCCAGGTTGCCCGGTTCGCTCGTGACGGCGGCAGAGAACCGTGCGATCGATTCCTCGTGGCGTCCCAGTCGGGCCAAGACGCACCCAAGGGTGTCGAGCGTCAGGGGGTCGTCCGGTGTCAGCGCGATTGCCTTGTCCACTGCATCCGCAGCTTCGCCATCGCGCCGGAGCAGGATGAGCAGCTTGGCCAGTTGCGCCAGGTGCTCCGCCTTCGGTCCGCGCTCCAAGGCAGCCTCGATGAGAGGGACCGCCTTGGCGATCTGCCCCGCTTCTGCGGCCACGATGCCCAACAGGAAGAAACCCGCCGATTGATCTGGAGCCGACGAGACAAGCGCTTGTGCAGCGACTGCGGCGGCCGGCAGGTCACCACGCCTGAGCGCCGCCCTCGCTTGCGCTTCCAAGCTCATCGATTGGCGGTGAAGGAAGATACGCCCAGGAATGGATTTGTCGTCAGGTCTTCCGTTGCGACAATATCCATAGGCCCATCATATGGAGCGCCACTTGCCTTGGCAAACGCAAGATCGCGGGCGGCTGTCGGCCACCTGCCTTCTCGCGCAAAGAGTGCAACGAGTTGCAGGTGGCCGTAAGTCTTAGCGGGCGGAAGCGAGCTGTGTCTGTCCCGCGCGAGCGGCGACAGCTGTCCGGGCTTCGATCTCGGTCCGAATGTCCGCGAGCACAGCCGTCCGGCATTCGCGCGCGCGTGCGTCCATGTTGAGATGCACGCTGGCCAAGCGATCGCCGCAAACGGCGCGTGCCGCCTGGTCCATGCGAATGGCGAGGCGCTGCTGCCCTTGGGCGGTCGAGAGGTCGAGCCCGTCAAGGCGCAGTACGGCCTCGTCCCTGGCGAACGGATTGTCGGTGGCGGCGGCGGACATCGAAGTCGCCAAGGCGCATGCGCCCAGCACCAGAAGGCCTTTCTTCATTATCGTCTCCTGCATAAATATTCACCGCACTTCGGCGGTCTGCAGGTGCCATAGGCCCGGGAACAGGCTCTGACAAGACTTGAAAAGGCCAAAATTTGTTGGCGAAGTATTTAATATTACTACTTATATAAAGTATATTAATGGCCTTATTACTGAACATACAAAGTATATTACCGATGTTCGAGGACTAGTGCACGTTGATCACCAGCGAGGCGAGAACGGTCCCATCCGCCAGCAGGCCGATCGGCAGGGCGACACTGGCGATAGACTCTTGCTGCAATTCGGGGCTGCCAATCGAGACATCGATCGTTCGGGCATTTGGGGCCGACCATTCGCGCACCACATCGACTGGCAGATGGACCGTCCATTTGCTGTCACCTTCGGCGGGCACGGCATAGCCGTTGATCCGCACGATCGAGGCCGGATTGTCGCGATGCCCTGAAACCCGCAGGCAGCTTTGCTCGCCGCAGCGGACCAGCTTCGCACTCGGCTCTCGCGCGGCGAGTGCTGGTGAAGCGACGCTTCCGGCAACGATCCCCGCCGCCAAGGCTAGCAAGCGACCGTGAAAGCGAAGTCTCTCGAGGAAGCCGGGATACCCCTGCGTGCCTGGCGGTGCGACCTTGCGTCGGGGTTCGTGACTGTTTGAAGAGCTATCCAAGCGAACTGCACTGAAGGCCGTGATACCGTCCATGAAGATCCTCCGACAGCGCGCCGACTATCGGCGCGATGCTTTCAGACCTCTCCCTGTGACGTTTCTGCTCTGGGGCCGAGACTATCGAAATTACTCAAGGGGTCAAGACTGGGCATAGAGGGTGAAAAGCCCGCTTTGGAGTTCCCATTGATTTCATCTATGCCTAAGCCCCGTCCATTCAATCGACCAGGGAACAAGCATGAGCGACGAGCCGCCGATGACCGACAAGAAGTTCGCAAGTCGGGTGGACTGGAACCTCATGCGTACCTTCGTCGATATCGTGCGCGCGGGGGGGATCGGTGCCGCCGCGCGGCAACTCAATCGCCAGCAACCCAGCATCAGCGCGGCCCTGAAGCGGTTTGAGGAGCACGTCGGAACCACGCTGCTGTACCGCACTGCAACCGGTGTCGAGGTCACGGCGGCGGGCAAAGCCATCTTGGCGCTGTGCGAGGACATGCTGGAATCGGCGCGATTGATGCCTCACCAGATCGCGCAGGCAACGAAACGGGTCGAAGGCATTGTCCGCATCCAGATCGTGTCGGGCCTCGTCTCTCCCGAGCTGGACGAAGCTATCGCCAGCTTTCACCGGCGCCATCCGGCCATTCATATCGAGATACGGGTTTCGCCTTGGCGCCAAGTGCTCGATGCGCTTGAGCGAGGCGAAGTGGAGATCGGCGTAGGCTACGACAGCAGCGTCCGCGGAAGCCTGATGTACGAGCCGATGCTGGTGGAGCGACAGCAGCTCTATTGCTCGCGGAGCAGCCCCCATTTTGGCCATCGCGTTAGCCGACTGCTCGAACTCAAAGACGAGGGCTTCGTGCTTACGGGGGAGGACGAGATCGAGCTGATCACTCACTTGCGTCGACGTTATCGGCTGGGCACCAACGTCAGCGGATTGGCCGAGGACATCAACGAAGCGCGGAGGCTAATCGTGCAGGGGGTCGGGATCGGCTTTCTTCCAATCCTTGCTGCCGAAAACGAGGTAGCCAAGGGCCGGCTTTGGCCCTTGCTTCATGCCGACTTTGAACCATCCTACGACATCTTCCTCCTGGCCCGTTCAGAGCCGGCCAGGGACACGGCGACCCAGCTGTTTTGGGACGAGGTAATTCGACGTATTCGCGCTCAGCAAAAGGCATAGGCCTAATCTATGCCTTTCATCAGAACTTTGCCTCTGCTTTTATGACGCAACGCAGCGCACTGTGACCGCATTGAGCGGAGCAGGGGCATGCAAATCACTATTAAAGACCGGATATTCAACCATATCCCGCCCGCGATGATCGCCATGGTTCTCGCCTTTTGGGCTTTTGCCCCGAAGAGCTTGCTTGAGAATCCCTGGACTCTCACCGTGGTGTCCCCGCTTATCGTTATTGTCGTGTTGCTGCTCGAGTTCGTCCACGAGCGTCATTCCGGCTGGCGCATGAACCGCCAGGAGTTCTTCACGGACCTGTTCTACGTTGTGCTCAGCGCAACGGTGATCTCGTGGTTCACCGAACTGTTGGCTGAGGATCCGTTGAAAGCGGCCAAGGCCTCACTCGGCATCACCACGGAGTGGGCCAAGCAATTGCCGTGGCTAGCCCAGGTCGCGCTGGTGATCTTCCTCATCGAATTCGGCCAGTACTGGATGCACCGGTTGATGCACAACTGGACGCCGTTCTGGCTGACCCACGCACCGCATCACCATATCACTCAGTTGAACGCGGCAAAGGGGGCCGTGGGCAATCCGGTCGAGCTGTTCCTGATCAGTCTCAGCGTGGTCGCGCTGTTCGATCTGGAGGTGACTGCGATCTTTGCCGCGATCAACACCATGGGAGTCATCTCCGTCTTCGCCCACGCCAACGTGCGCTCCGATCCGCCCAAGTGGTACTCTTTCTTCTTCACGACCATCCGGCACCACAGCCTGCATCATTCGACCGACTATGAATCCACTCGCTGCAATTTCGGCAACTCGCTGATCCTGCTCGATCGCATCTTCGGTACCTATCGCGAGGGCGAAAGCGTGATCGTCGGTCAAGACGACCGCAAGCGGCTGTCGATATGGGAGCAGACGATGTTCCCGTTTCAGCCGATGATCGATGCCTACAAAGCTAGGCGCGACAAGCGGCTATCCGGGGGAGGCGACGAGGCGACGGCAGCATGAAGATGACAGCCTCGCCAAAGTGCGACCTCCCGTTCGAAGGCCGCAGAACATTCCAAGTCATCACCAACGCGCGGACCATGCTCCCCGCATTGTCCCGATAGTCGAACTTGGCTGCTACTTTTTTGATTGGTCCGAGGAGCGTTGAATGGCGAGTCCTTCGCTCGGCGGGCTGCCGGTGATCGCTTGCGCTCGTGATGAGATGCCTTCGAGCACCAACTGCAGCGCGTTGGCGAGAGTCACGGCCAGCCACTGCGTAAGTTTGCGGTTGGAGCTTCTAGAAGTTTGCATGCCGAGTTCCCCTGAGAGTCCTCATGCTGCTCGGCAGCGCCATGTCACGGCAGGTACAAATGCATGATGAAAGGCATAGACGAATACTATGAGCGATGCTTGGCACTCACTGCCCATCCCGAGCGGCGTCGGCGCCGCCGAGACGTAAGGGACCGGCTTTCGCTCATACCCTCGCCCGTCCCGCACTTTCGCTGAAGACGGTAGAGCCCAGAAGCGGTCTCGCGCGAGATCGCGTTCCCCCCAAGATTTGACGAACAGAACGACGGAGAAGCAAATGTCGGTTGAAATTGTTGCGAAACCAAACGGCCCATACGTTGTCAGCGGTGACTTGAGTCTCCTCGAGCTCCGAGACGGCACGGGCAAGCTTTACGACCTGGAAGGGAAAAAGCGCGTCTTCCTTTGCCGCTGCGGTGCATCCACGACGAAGCCATTCTGCGACGGACAGCACACGAAGATCGGCTTCCAGGCTGCTGAGGAAGCCGTGGCTTCCGAAGTGTGACGCATCCCGCGCCAGCGCCGGGCCGCTGTCATCCTCCCCGACAATACTGCGCGCTGACCATTATCCGGAAAATTCGAGGAGTTGCGAGTTGTGTCTGAGGTTATCGTAATATCCCGGGATGGGCATGAGCACCGTGTGCCTTTCCAACGTGGCCTGAGCCTGATGGAAGCTATCCGCGAATCTGGACTCGATGAGCTTCTGGCGCTTTGCGGAGGATGTTGTTCCTGCGCCACCTGCCATGTTTACGTTGACCCGGCTTTTGCTGATCGCTTGCCACCGATGAGCGAGGACGAAAACGACCTACTCGACAGTTCCGATCATCGCGCACCGATTTCACGTTTGTCCTGTCAAATTCCCCTTTCGGACGAACATGACGGTCTATCTGTGAGCATCGCGCCCGAGGAGTAACGCCCCAAATCGTCATCATCATTGTCGGCACTGGTCACGTCGGCGCGCAAGCGGCGATTGCCCTGTGCCTGCACGGCTTCGAAAGCTCGCAGGATCTGTGCAGCACGTAAGTTGCTGGACTGCTTGTAGAACATCGACTGGCGTCGAATGATCGGCGCGTGTTCTGATCTCGGTGCCATTCACCGACGTCGAGATTGTAGAGGTGATGGGTTGGTTATCGCAACGGGACGCCGGGATCCGCCGGACCTGTGTTGACCGTCGTACGGTGGTTGTGGCAATTGCCCAGAAATTGAGGGGCGTGTGTAAAAAGCGCGGTAAAAACCTCACCGGCCGTTCCGAATATCTCGTTATTTTGTAACGGTTTGCGGGTGTAGCTCAATGGCAGAGCAGAAGCTTCCCAAGCTTACGACGAGGGTTCGATTCCCTTCACCCGCTCCAATTCGATATCAATCACTTAGGTTTCCAGTTCGTTCGGGCTGCCGACCGGGCTTGGAAAGCTCAAGGTGAAGATCGCGCCACCGTCCTCGTGATTGCGGGCCGATGCAGCGATGCCCATCGCTTCGGCGAAGCCCTTGACGATTGCGAGCCCGAGACCGCTGCCGCCATGGCGGTCGCTGCCTTGACCTTGGGCAAAGGTTTCGAAAATTCGCTGTTCTCTACCCGGCGGTAGTCCTGGTCCTTGGTCCCGGATTGAGAGCAGCACCGCATCAGGTGAGCGCTTGCCTTCGATTGTGATCACGCCGTGCTCTCCGCCATGTTGCGCGGCATTGGCGAGCAGATTGATCAGGATGTGGTGGAGCAGGGTCGGGTCGGCGTTCACGAACGGAAGGTTCGCCGGCACCTTCAGATCGATATGCCGACCGCGGAACAGATCCTTGAGGTCGTGTACCGCACTGCCGATGGCGTCGACGAGGTCGATCGGTTCTGGATTCATGGCCAGCGCGCCAGCATCGATACGCACCATATCGAGTAGGTTGTCGAGAAAGCGACGGAGTCTCGCCAACTCCATCCGCGCGACGGGGAGAGTGCTCGCGTTGGGATGTTCGACTGCGATGGCCTCGATCGCGCCCGAGACCGATGTCAGCGGCGTGCGCAAGTCGTGCCCGATCGAAGACAGCAGAGCGGCGCGCAGGCGGTCCCGCTCCTTGAGCACGGTGACCTCCCGGACCTCGGCCTCAAGCTTGAGACGTTCATGCGCCAGCGCCGCCTGGCCGAGCAGGGTCTGAAGCAGCAGGACCCGGTCGGCCGATACGGGGTCTTGGCCGTCTTCCCTTGAGAGGCCGACTACGGCAAGCACGCCGAGAGCCGTCTTCAGCGGTTGGAATTGCCAGTCCGCGGCGTTGAGCGTTCCCGTGCCGGCACCCGCGGCCTCGCCCCGGGCCCAGGTCCAGTCGGCTGCGGCCATATCGACCGGGCTGAGTTCGCCGAAATCCGAAGACGATGCGATGGTGTGGAGCTTGCCATCGGCGGCATTGAGCACGACCACATTGAGCTGGAGCAGCCGTGCGATCTCGTTGCAGACTAGCTCGCTGGTCGATTTCCAGTCGGAGGTGCGGGCGAGCATCTGCCCAAAGGCCGCCACCGCGGCGTTCTCCTGCGCGCTGCGGGCGCCTAGTGTCGCGCGGGTCTTGAGCCGCCCGGCAAGGTTCGCCGTAAAAGCGCCCACCGCGATCAGGACGAACATTGTCAGCAAGCTCTGCGGCGCGGCGATGGTGAACGTGTAGATCGGCGGCAGGAAGAAGAAGTTATAAGCGAGCGCCGAGGCGACGCCGGCAACAAGTCCCGGCCGAAGCCCGAACCGGCCCGAAGCCAGGATCACGGGTAGGAGATAGATCAAGTCCACCCCGCCCATTCCGATCAAGGGCTCGACGAGCTTGCCGAGTGCTGTCGTGGCTGCGATGAGCCCAGCGATGGCCAAGTAGTCGGAGGACTTGCCCCAGCGGCCCGGCACACCGGGGGACTTGCGGCTGGCTGGCGTGTCGGAGTTTGCGGGAATGACATGCACCGCCAGACCATCGCCAGTGCGCAGCATGGCGTTGACGACTGAGCCGTGACGAACTTCGAACCACCAGCTCCTGACGGACTTTCCCAGCACGAGTTGAGTGGCGCGGGTATCCTGGACCTGACTGGTAAGTCCCTCGATCACGCTTTCGGCAGGCACGGTGGCGATGGTCGCGCCGAGGTTTGCGGCCAGGCGCAAGGCGTCGGCGACGGCGTGCTTCTGGTCTTCGCTGAAGGATTGGGCTCTTGGTGTCTCGATGTAGACCGCCTGCCAGGGGGCACGGAGCGCATCGGCCAGGCGCTTCGCCGCGCGGACGATGATGTCTGAGCCGGGCAGCTCGCTAACCGCCACCAGCACCCGCTCTCCGCCGGCGTAGGAGCCGACCACCGCACCCGCGTCGAGATCGTCGAGCAAGGCGCGGTCGACGCTCAGCGCCGCGCGGCGCAGCGCCATCTCACGCAGGGCCGAGAGATTGGGCTTGGAGAAGAAATGGCCGAGCGCCCGGCTCGCCTCGTCGGGGATGTAGACTTTCCCGTCCTTGAGGCGCTCGATCAGCTCGTCCGGGGGAAGGTCGACGACTTCGATTTCTGCGCCGTCGAACACGCTGTCCGGCACCGTCTCGCGCACGCGCACTTTGGTGAAGCTGGCGACAACGTCGTTGAGGCTTTCGACGTGCTGGACGTTGAGTGTCGTGTAGACGTCGATCCCGGCGTCGAGCAGTTCCATGACGTCTTGCCAGCGCTTGGGATGCCGACTGCCCTCGACGTTGGTGTGAGCGAACTCGTCCACGAGTGCGAGTTCGGGCTGCCGGGCGAGGACTGAGTCGAGGTCCATCTCCTCCAGCGCGTGGCCCCGATATCCGATCTTGGTGCGAGGGAGGACTTCGAGCGGTTCGAGGAGCGCCTTGGTCTCGGCACGGCCATGGGTTTCGACCACCGCCACCACCACGTCGTCGCCGTCTCTCAGGCGCTCGGCGCCTTCGCGCAGCATCTCGAAGGTCTTGCCGACGCCAGGGGCGGCGCCGAGGAAGATCTTCAGTCGGCCGCGCTCCTCGCGCCGGGCGGCGCGTAGCAGGGCTTCGGGCGAGGGGCGGTTGTCGCTTGGCGGCATCGTCGCTCAATTACGACCGGCAGCCCAGAATGCCAACTCGGTGAGCCGAAAACTAATGCCGTCTTAATGCTGGCGCTCAACTTTCGCTGTCGAACCTTAATGCCCTGAGCGCCTAGTTGAGCTGCGCCGCCACGATCGCGCGGCGCAGAACGAAGGTTCCTCCAATGCAGGATCTGCTCTGGCTCGCCGTGCTCGGCGGGCTGTTCGCGGCCACGCTGGCCTACGTCCGCTTGTGCGACGTGGCGTGATCATGACGACCCACCTCGCGCTCGCCGGCCTCACCGCCCTTGGCCTCCTCCTCTACCTCGTTGCCGTGCTGGTGCGGCCCGAGAAATTCTGAAGGCACTGATCATGACATTCGAGGGATGGGCGCTGATCCTCATCTTCGCCGCGCTCACGGTAGCGCTGGCCAAGCCGATCGGGCTGTGGCTCCACGCACTTTACGAGGGACGGCGGACGCCGCTTCATGCCGTGCTCGGCCCGGTCGAGCGGGGCTTCTACAAACTCGCGGGCATTGACCCGACAGCTGAGCAGAGCTGGCGCCGTTACGCGGTGCACATGCTGCTGTTCCAGGTCGCGACGCTGCTGTTCACTTACGCGATCCTGCGGTTGCAAGCGGTGCTGCCGCTCAACCCGCGTGAACTGGCCGGGCAGAGCCCCGACCTGGCTTTCAACACGGCGATCAGCTTCACCGCCAACACCAATTGGCAGAGCTATTCGGGCGAGACGCTGTCGATCCTGAGCCAGATGCTCGGGCTCACGATCCACAACTTCCTCTCGGCGGCGACTGGCATTGCGATCGCCTTCGCGCTGTTCCGCGGCTTCGCGCGGCGACAGGCGAGCGGGATCGGCAACTTCTGGGCCGACCTCACCCGCGTCACGCTCTACCTGCTGCTCCCGATCTGCGTAATCTACGCGCTGTTCCTGGTCTTCAGCGGCGTGCCGCAGGCCTTTGCCAGCCTTGTCGATGCGACCACGCTTGAAGGCGCCAAGCAATCGATCGTGCTCGGGCCGGTCGCCTCGCAAGAGGCGATCAAGATGCTCGGCACCAACGGCGGCGGCTTCTTCAATGCCAACTCGGCTCATCCATTCGAGAACCCGACAGCGCTGACCAACCTGGTGCAGATGCTGTCGATCTTCGCGATCGGCTCGGGGATGACCTGGTGCTTCGGCAAGGCCATGGGAAACACCCGCCAGGGTTGGGCCATCCTCGCCGCGATGATGCTCCTGTTCCTCGCAGGTGCGGGCGTGACTTACTGGCAGGAAGCCGCGGGCAACCCGAACCTCCACGCGCTCGGCCTCGCCGGGGGCAATATGGAGGGCAAGGAGGTCCGCTTCGGCATCGCCGCGAGCGCGCTGTTCTCCGTGGTCACCACTGCCGCCTCGTGCGGCGCGGTCAACGCCATGCACGACAGCTTCACGGCGCTCGGCGGGATGATCCCGTTGTTCAACATGCAGCTCGGCGAAGTCGTGATCGGCGGTGTCGGCGCGGGTATCTACGGCTTCCTGGTGTTCGCGATCCTGGCGGTGTTCGTCGCCGGGCTGATGGTCGGCCGCACGCCCGAATACGTCGGCAAGAAGATCGAAAGCCGCGAGGTCAAGCTGGCCGTCCTGGCGATAGCAATCCTGCCGCTCTCGATCCTCGGCCTGACCGCGCTCTCGTCGGTCTTGCCGCAGGGGCTGGCCGGACCGCTCAACAAGGGGCCGCACGGCTTTACGGAGATACTCTACGCCTTCACCTCGGCGACCGGGAACAATGGCTCGGCCTTTGCCGGACTGACCGCGGCCACGCCGTACTACAACGGCCTGCTGGGTCTCGCGATGTGGTTGGGGCGGTTCTTCATGATCGTGCCGATCCTCGCCGTTGCCGGCAGCCTCGCCGCCAAGAAGTACACGCCGGAGACCGCGGGGTCCTTCCCCACCACCGGCCCGCTGTGGGTCGGGCTGCTAGTCGGGATCATCCTGATCGTCGGCGGCCTGACCTTCCTTCCCAGCCTTGCGCTCGGACCCATCGCCGATCACATCGCGATGGTCCGCGGCCAGCTCTTCTGAGTGACGCCCATGACCAAACCTAGCGTATTTACGGCCGACCTGATCCTTCCCGCGATCGGCGACGCCTTCAAGAAGCTCAATCCGCGCCAGTTGGTGCGCAATCCCGTGCTGTTCACGACTGCGGTCGTGGCGACCCTGCTGACGGTCCTGCTGCTGATCGGCGGGGAGCGTCTCGCGGTCGGGTTCCAGGTACAGCTGATCGTCTGGCTCTGGCTGACGGTGCTGTTCGGGACTTTCGCCGAGGCGCTCGCCGAAGGTCGGGGGAGGGCGCAGGCTGCGTCCCTGCGGGCGACCAAGTCCGAACTGAAGGCCAAGCTGCTGCTGGGCACGGACGATCTCTACGAGATGGTCGCGGCCTCGCAGCTGGAGAAGGGCGAGGTCGTCCTGGTCGAGACCGGCGATCTGATCCCGGCCGACGGCGAGGTCATCGAAGGTGTCGCCTCGGTCAACGAGGCCGCGATCACTGGCGAAAGCGCGCCAGTGATCCGCGAGGCGGGGGGCGACCGTTCGGCGGTTACTGCCGGCACGCGGGTCATTTCGGACCGGATCAAGGTGCGGATCACGCAGGAGCCCGGCCAGGGCTTCCTCGACCGGATGATCGCGCTCGTCGAGGGTGCCGAGCGGCAAAAGACCCCGAACGAGATTGCGCTCACCATCCTCCTGGTCGGCTTGACCATCATCTTCCTGATCGCGGTTGCGACCATTCCTGGGTTCGCGAGCTACGCGGGGGGCGGCGTGCCGGTGGCGATCCTTGCGGCGCTGCTGATCACGCTCATCCCGACGACGATTGCTGCCCTCCTTTCGGCGATCGGCATCGCGGGCATGGACCGGCTGGTGCGCTTCAACGTCCTCGCCAAGTCGGGCCGCGCGGTCGAAGCAGCTGGCGACATCGACGTGCTGTTGCTGGACAAGACCGGCACCATCACCATCGGTGATCGCCAGGCGAGTGCGTTTCGGCCCCTGACCGGCATCGAGGCTGACAGCCTCGCCAGTTCGGCTCTGCTCGCCAGTCTGTCCGACGAGACGCCCGAAGGACGTTCCATCGAGGTCTTGGCGCGTGAGAAATACGCGGTGCCCACTCGTGAACTTCCCTCCGATGCCAAGGTCATCCCTTTCACGGCCCAGACGCGCGTGTCGGGCGTCGAGGTTGCCGGCGTTGTCATTCGTAAGGGGGCGGTCGACTCCATCCTCAAGGCCGAGCCGGCCCTTGCCGACACACCTGCCGCGAACGAGTTGCGCAAGATCACCGATGAGATTGCCCGCTCCGGCGCTACCCCGCTCGCGGTGAGCCGTGATGGCAAGCTGCTTGGTGCGATTGCGCTCAAGGACGTGGTCAAGGCCGGGGTCCGCGAGCGTTTCGCCGAACTCCGCCGCATGGGCATCCGCACGGTGATGATCACCGGCGACAATCCGCTGACTGCCGCTGCCATCGCTGCCGAGGCGGGAGTGGACGACTTCCTCGCCGAGGCAACGCCGGAGGATAAGCTGGAACTGATCCGCAAGGAGCAGGCCGGCGGACGGCTGGTGGCAATGTGCGGCGATGGCACCAACGACGCCCCCGCGCTCGCTCAGTCGGATGTCGGCGTAGCAATGAACACTGGCACCCAGGCGGCGCGCGAGGCCGGCAACATGGTAGACCTCGACAGCGATCCGACCAAGCTCATCGAGATCGTCGGCCTCGGCAAGCAGCTGCTGATGACACGCGGCGCTTTGACCACGTTCTCGGTCGCGAACGACGTCGCCAAGTATTTCGCGATCATCCCGGCGATGTTCATCGTGCTCTACCCGGGCCTTGGCGTGCTCAACGTCATGGGCCTCTCCAGCCCGGAGAGTGCGATCCTCTCCGCGATCATCTTCAACGCCCTGATCATTCCCGCGCTGGTACCGCTGGCGCTCAAGGGGGTGACTTACAAGCCAATGGGCGCGGGACCGCTGCTTGCCCGTAACCTCGCGGTCTACGGCCTGGGCGGCCTGATCGCGCCGTTCGTCGGCATCAAGCTCATCGACCTCGCCGTTTCCAGCTTCCAGCTCGCCTGAGGACAGACCCCATGCTCACCGACTTCAAGACCGCCCTGCGTCCCGCCCTCGTGCTGACGTTGCTGTTCGCCGCCCTGCTGGGACTGCTCTACCCAGCCCTCATCACTGGGATCGGGCAAGTGATCTTCCCGCACCAGGCCAACGGCAGCCTCATCCGTGAGAACGGCCGCGTGATCGGCTCGGAGCTCCTGGGCCAAGGCTTCGCTAGCGACCGCTACTTCCACGGCCGCCCGTCGGCCGCGGGAAGCGACGGATACGATGCGACAGCCTCGGCAGGCTCTAACCTCGGCCCGACCAGCCAAGCGCTGGTCGACCGGGTGAAGGGCGATCTCGCCACTCTTCCCCAATCGCCAGAGTCTAATGTCCCACCTGATCTGGTGACCACCTCGGCTTCGGGGCTTGACCCCCACATCAGCCCCGAAGCCGCCCTTTTCCAGGTATCCAGAGTGGCGGAAGCGCGTGGGGTCGGGGTCGATGACCTGCGCAACCTGGTGCAGCGGCACGTCGAGGGGCCAGCGCTCGGCTTCCTGGGCGAACCGCGGGTTAATGTCCTGGCGCTCAACCGCGATCTCGACCGATTGGCCGCGCGTCCCTAAACGCAGACCATGCCATTGGCGACCAGGATACTCATCGTGGAGGACGACGCTCACGTCCGCCGCCTCCTTCAGGCGGCCCTCCAGCGAGCCGGGCACGAGGTCGCCGAGGCAGCCACCGCGCGCGAGGGGCTGTCGCTGCTCGACATCTACAAGCCTGACACGGTGCTACTCGACCTCGGGCTTCCCGACCGCGATGGCTTGGAGATGATCCCGCTGATCAAGTCCCGCTCCGACGCGACGCTGATGGTCGTGTCGGCGCGAGAGGACGTCGCAGAGAAGGTGACCGCGCTCGATCTCGGCGCGGATGACTACCTGACCAAGCCGTTCGACACCGAAGAGCTCCTCGCCCGCATCCGCACCGCGCTGCGCCATAGACTTTCAGGCCATGCCGAGCGCGAGCGGGTTCTCATCGGCGACGTGGAAATCGACCTCGGCCACCGCCGGGTTCGTCGCGGGGATGAAGAGGTCCACCTTTCGCGCAAGGAATTCGAGGTGTTGGCGGAACTGGCCAAACATCCCGATCGCGTTATCGGCCACGCCCAGCTGCTACGCGCGGTTTGGGGCCCCGCTCACGAGGCGCGCGTCGATTACCTTCGGATCGTGGTTCGCAACCTGCGGCAGAAGCTGGAGGCGGATCCCGCGCGGCCTGGCCTGATCGTCAACGAACTAGGCGTGGGCTATCGGCTTCGCACCGCGCGACCATAAGCGTTTGGTGGGATGGATAACCTGCGTTAACTTGCGCAAGTGACTGACAGCCGGCTCTTCGACCGCCTGATCGATGTCGCCGGGCGGGCGCAGGCCTGGGCGGAATCTCCCCTGGCCTCGCGGATCCGCAAGGGCTTCAACGCCCTGCTTTCAATCCTCATCTTGCTGTTGCTCGCCAGGGCGATCGCGCAAGTGGGCTGGCACGAGGTCGTGGCAGTCGTCCCGGCGTCGTTGCTGTTCTGGCTGCTGTTCGTCGGTTCCTATCTCCTGCAGCCGCTGATGGAGTGGTTCATCTATCGCCACTGGTGGAAGTTCGGCTGGGGTGCGGTCGGAGTGTTCCTGCGGATGCGGGTAATGAACGACGCGCTGTTCAGCTACTCGGGCCACACCTACCTGCTCGTCTGGGCCGCGCGCCGGATGGGGATCCAGTTCGATCCCAACGGACCCAAGCAAAAGATCTTCGGTCGAGGCGATGGTCCGGGTATCGATCCGGCGGAGAACCCGTTTGCCGCCGTGAAGGACATGGCCATCACCTCGGGCCTCGCCGGCAACTTCGCCACGCTGGTCCTGTTGCTGATCACGCTGACCATGGATGGTGCATCGGTCCTGAGTGCGGCCCTCGATCCGCGGACCCTGCGCGTCCTGACGTGGAGCTTTGTCCTGATGATCCTGCTCAACATCGGGATCCTGGCGTTCAGGGGCAAAGTCATGAGTCTCCCGGTCAAGGAGAACATGTTTGCCGTCCGCTGGCACCTGTTCAGGGTGCTGGCGGTCCAGGCGCTGCTGGTCGGAAGCTGGGCCGTCGCATTGCCCGGGATCAGCTTCCAGAACTGGTTCCTGCTCGGTGCCCTGCGCATGGTCATTATGCGCATGCCGATCCCCAACAAGGAGATCCTGTTCGCCGCGCTCGCCGTCAGCCTGACGGAGGACGCCTCGGTCGAGGTCGCCGCGCTGATGGCCGCGCAAGGCGCATTGCAGCTCATCCTGCATGCCCTTTCCTGGGGCGCGGCAGCAGCTATCGAGGCCACCGTGGGCGAGGAAGAGGCCAAGGCGCGCTCCTGAACCGCGTAGCGGGCCGACTTGTCCCAATGATAGGAAGTCTATCCTCCAAACGCGTTGACCTCACATTCTCAATTAAATAACTTGAGAATGTGAGGCAGCTGATTCCGTCCTCACCTTGCTCCCAGCATCCTGGGCTTCAGGAACGCCACCGCTGCTCTGCCAGCAGCGGGTGACGGGAGCGGGCAAATGACGTTTTGGAGCAGACGAAGTTGAAGACCGGGCTGATCATTCGACACGTGCCGTATGAGGGGATTGCCGGTTACCGGGAACCGATCGAGGCCGCGGGTTATCACCTCGACCGGATCGACGTCGCCGATCCCGCTTTCTCGACGCTCGACCTGCGCGAACCCGACCTGTTGATCATGATGGGCGGGCCGATGGGGGTCTACGAGGACGACCGCTATCCCTGGATCCGCTGCCAGCTGCGGCGCCTCGCGCTGCGGCTCGAGCTTGATCGGCCGACGCTAGGCGTCTGCTTCGGCGCGCAGATGATCGCCGCGGCGCTTGGCGCCAAGGTCTATCGCGGGCCGGTGAGCGAAGTGGGCTTTCATGAGTTGCAGATCGCCAAGGCGCCCGCAGCGGCGCCGCTGCGCCATCTAGACGGAGTTCCGCTACTGCATTGGCACAGCGATTCCTTCGAGCTGCCCGAAGGCGCCGAACTGCTCGCCTCCAGTCCGCTATACCGCCACCAGGCCTTCCGTCGCGGGAGCAACACGCTGGGCCTGCAGTTCCATGCCGAGATGGGGAGGGACGAACGGTTCCACGCCTGGACCTCGAGCTGGCCGGAAGACATCGCCGCCAGCGGCACGACCGTTGAACGGCTGCGCGACGATCACGACCGGCATGGGCCGCGGGCGGTTGAAGCCGGGCAGTCGATGATCGCGGAGTGGCTGACGACGTTGCATTGATTGGTTGGTGCTGGCGATATCGGTGACGAAGCGGACCGTCAGCAAACGACCCATTGCGGACATTGACGCAGCGGTGTTTACGTCAGCAGCGGAGGGGTTTGCTGATGTTGCATAAGGATGATGCCGAACACCCGGTGCCCGAGCCGTTGCGCTCAACTTTTCGGCAGATAGCCGACGCTTTCGTTGCGGGAGACTTCCAGCTTCGCGACCATTCAATTTCCGGTGTGAGACCGCTCGATCCTGATACGGCGGAGTGGATAGCCGATAGCATCTCGACCTACGGCGACGCGATCGCGCCCCTGAACGAAGAGACGTGGAACCGGTCTGTCTATCGCTGGATGGACGGCTATTGGCAGGCGCTTGTTGACCTCACCACAATTTCCGAGCCCGTTAGCGACCTCACACTTCACGCAAAGTTATATGAGATAGACCACGATCTCGTGGTGACCGTCGACGCAGTTTATGTCCCGTAATTGACGGCTTCGGTAACGTCCGCTTTCCACCCTTCGCAGCGGATTGCGGACGTTCGGTTAGCGACCCATTACGGACGTTTACGGCTGTCTCAGGCTTGCCGAGAAGCGGACGGCAGGTAAGTTGACGGGATGCTGCGTCGATTGGCCTTTTCAATTC